>JBDSAQ010000077.1:0-20648 GCA_039922095.1 Ginsengibacter sp.
CTACGCTTGTGCGTGACGTGATAAGAAATGGTGGCGATGTATCCCGCTTTCTGCCACCTGAGGTTTTTAGGAACTTATAATTAAGAAAGTTGTTTATTAATATTAAGCCCTGATCCAACAAGTACATCTGCAATTAATGGATATGAATTTTTTAACTTATCGCTTATATTTAAGGAATTAACCCACTCAATTTTCTCAATACCTTCCTCTGTTTGAGGCATAAGTTTTTCCAGAGATGAAGCTTTCATATTAAACCATTCCGTTTCTTTTAAAATGTGCTTTCCAAATTCTTTATATACATGATAAGTTGTACAGATATGCTTGCCGGCTTTCACTTTTCGTAAGCCTGTTTCTTCCTTTACCTCTCTTAAGGCACAATCTTTAGCATTTTCATTATCATCATTTTTCCCCTTGGGGAGATCCCATTTCTGTCTTCTGAAAATAAATAAAATTTGTCCCTCTTCATTTTTTACCAAACCACCGGCAGCTTTTATAATTCCAAAATTTTTATAAAATCCTTTTTTAATTTTTTCAAAATTTTCATTATATAAAATACCTCTTACAAATGCAGGATTAGCAATTTCATGTAACAATGATTTGATGGCAGGAGTAGAAATTTCATCAATATAAATAGTTTCAGGATGATGCATGAATTCTATAATCTCAGGCGAAAATTCATCGGTTAAAAATACCTGCTTATCTCCAAAATAAATTTTAATGAGCATATGTGAAAAATTAATTTGTGCCTAGTGTGTTTCTTTTATCTTAGCCACTGAACGAAAAAGCGCAGTTGCAGAAAAACGTTTACAAATTAATGCAATTAAGTTAACCCTCAAACCGCTTCACATGGAGGACGATAGGGCATCATAATTGAAGAGATGGTATCTTCCGGAAAAAAACAGTTTAGAAGTAATTGGTGTTTTAAGTAACGGTAAGCTATTATAAAAACAGAACTATATAAAAAACATAAAACATCATTGGCAAACTTAGGTTACGATGCGGATGATGTTACAGCAGATAAGGCAATAAACTGTTACCCAAAACCTCCAAGCACATAGCGGGTAAAAAGCCCAACCCACTTTATCAGTAGATATAAAACCTCAGGTAATTAAGTTACTGGTTAAAACAAAGAGAACTTATGCTTTCCTTCGTAAGTTATGGGCATACTCATAAATACATTAGCCTTTCCAACTTTAATCTTTCCATTAACCTTTATCAATACCTCATTTCCGGCAAGTGTAGTTAATGCGTTTTTGAAAAGATTATGCATATCTGCAGTAAACTTAATGGGAATAAGGAAAGTATCACGCCGTGGTATATTTATCAGGGAGTCTGAGGCGCTGTGGCCAAGAAAAGTATTATTAATAAAAATGTCCAGCTCTGTTCTTTTTAATTGCAGTCCAAAATTATTTGGGTTATAATATTCTAAATCCAACCTCACCTCGGAACTTGTAAATCCCAGCTTATCAATACTAAAATTTCTATAGTCATTGTATACCAGTGCCTTTGGTGCGGAACAGGATAACAATGCTGAAAGGGTGAGGCCAAAAAATAAATACAAAAAAATTATTGAGTTGCGCATGTGGCAAAAATACTTTGATTTTTGATTGTCTAAATTCTCTCTTATAAAAGAAAGGCTTAAAATTTGTATATAGTACTATCTGAATTAGCCTTTCATGTAGTCTGATTAATTTTCAAGTATTATTATAATATTTAAGTATGGTAAAATTTAATATAACAAAGCTCACAGTCGTAAAGTTGATTATCCTTTTTTCTTTTATTACTATTTTTTTGTGTTCGTGTAAAAAAGGAGGATTAATTAGTGAGGAACGTGTGGAATCTCTTTTGGATGAAAATATTATAGGAGAAAATTTTGTTGTAGCATTAGCGACCGATAATGGTATTGATATAACAGCAAAATATACCGGTTATATTTTTGTTTTAGGTAAAAGTGACCTTTATAACGGGCCACTTCAGGCTAAAAAAGATGCAGTTAGCAGTACAGGTACCTGGAGCACTAATGAAGATTTTAGCAAGCTCACTATTACCTTACCTGACGCACCTTCTGAATTTATTTTTTTAAGCCGTGCATGGCGCTTTACCAGTAAGAGCGCTACTTTATTAAAATTAGCTCCATGGGGCTCTTCTGAACCTGTGGTTCTTCATATGATGCATCAGTAAGATTACTATCAAAAATGGGCAGATAAAAAAACTATCTCCAGGGCAATTTTATTAGCTATTTGGTGTTATAGAATAAGTGAGTTGGGGTAACAAACTTCACCTTACTATTCTTTAAAACCATTTACTCCTATGCCCTCCCGTTTAGTAGCATGCAAATTGCTTTTTTTCTTTTTTTTGATACTACCGGGATATTTTTCGCATGCACAACTAAATGCCAGCTTTACTGCGACTCCTACTAATGGATGTTCTCCTATTGTAGTAAAATTTACAGATAGCTCTGCGGGTAATCCCACAGCCTGGAAATGGGATCTTGGTAATGGTACTGTTTCATTTCTGCGTAATCCCTCTGTTACTTATTTTACCCCTGGTCAATATACTGTACAATTAATTATTAGCAATGCTGCGGACAGAGATACTATCACCAAAGTGCAATACATAACTGTATATGCTAAACCTGTTACAGAATTTTCAGCATCTGCAGTAACCGGATGCTTTCCTTTACCAGTTTCTTTTAAAGATATGAGCACTGCCGGGAGCGGTGATATCAGCAAGTGGGAGTGGGATTTTGGAGATGGAATAAATGCTACTGGCGCTAATCCTCAACATATTTATAAATCACAGGGAAGCTTTAATGTTTCATTAAGGGTAACAAATAGTTTTGGCTGCACAAACTCAATAACCAAATCACAATACATACAAATAAGCAGTGGTGTTTTAGCGAACTTTGATATTAAAATGTCCAATTCATGTAAAGCTCCTGCCAGTATCAATTTTACAAACACATCTAATGGTAATGGGGTATTATCTTATCTCTGGGATTTCGGTGATGGCAGTGGTTCTATACTTGCAAACCCAATGCATACTTATACAAATGATGGCAATTATACAGTACAGCTGATAGTAAAAAATTCCTCAGGATGTATTGATACCCTAACAAGATTGAATGCCATAATTCTTGGTAACACTAATGCAGGTTTTTCTGCGCCGTCTAAAGTTTGCGAGGGCAATTTTGTTGATATTAAAAATACAAGCATGCCCGTAGCTGCAAGTGTGTTATGGAACTTTGGAGATGGCACTACCTCAACAGATATTACTCCTGCAAAACAGTATGGCTCTCCCGGTAATTATATTATTAAGATGATCGTAGATTTTGGTGCATGTTTAGATTCTGTTTCAAAACCAATTGTTGTGTCACCAAAACCAATGATAAATTTTACTTCGGATAAAACTAATGATTGCAAAATACCTTTTATTGTAAACTTCACTCAAAGTGGTGTTGGAGCTATAAGCTATTTATGGGACTTTGGCGATGGCACTTCATCTGCTGATAAAGATCCAAAACATACTTATTATTTACCAGGTATACATGACGTAAAGCTAATTGCTGCAAACTTTGAGGGATGTTCTGATACATTAATAAAACCAGGACTTATACAAATTCAATTACCCGAAGTAAGTATCTCAGACCTTCCGGCAGTAGGTTGCGCACCATTCACAAATACTTTTACAAGCACAGTAATATCAACAGAACCTGTTATATCTTATCAATGGAATTTTGGTGATGGCTCCACTTCATCATCGGTTAGCCCCTCACATACATTTACACAAAGGGGCCGTTATACAATAAGCGTAATAATTACTACAGCAGGCGGCTGCACTGATACCGCAACAGTTGTGGATGGTGTAATAGTTGAAATAAAACCAGTCGCATTATTTAGCGCAAATCCCCGGAATGGCTGTGCAAATATGCCGGTCAATTTTTCAGATCTCTCTACCGGTAAAATTGATGAATGGTACTGGGAGTTCGGAGATGGGAACACTTCTTCTGAGCAAAATCCTTTACATATTTATACTGATACCGGTTATTTTAATGTGAGCTTAACTATAACTAACGTTGGCTGCAGCGACAGTATTAAATTTGATAAGTATATACATATAAGCCCACCTGTAGCTAGATTTTTGGTTAGACATGACTGTAGAGTTCAATTGGAAAGAGTATTTATTGACAAATCAATCGGAGCAGATTCATGGCTGTGGAATTTTGGTGATGGAGATACTTCTACCTTACAAAATCCCATTCATAATTATCCCCGTACTGCAAATTATATTGTAAAGTTAACGGTAACCAATTCTGCTACTGGTTGTTCTTTTACAAGAGAACAAATGATTTCAGTTATAGCTGAGAAGCCTCATTTTACAATTTCTGATTCAGTGATCTGCAAAGAGACAGCAATAGATTTTAAAACCTTTAACATTAATGAGCTAAGCATCAAATCTTATTTTTGGGATTTTGGTGATGGCATTTCATCATCTGCATCTACGGGACCTGCAACACATGTTTACAAACTCGCAGGGGTATATTCAGTTACATTAATTATAAATAATGATTTAGGCTGCAGTGATACTTTGATAAAACCATTATTAATACATGTTGATGGACCTACTGCCGCATTTGATCCGGCTATCTCCGGAAGTTGTCTGAATAGCAATATAACTTTTAATGATAATTCTTCTTCTGACGGGCAGCATAATATTCAGCAATGGATCTGGAACTATGGTGACGGTATATCAGATACATTGCTTGCTCCACCATCTCAACATTCTTATGCAGTCCCGGGAACATTCACAATAAGCCTTAAAGTAGTTGACAGCAAGGGATGTACAGATGCTGTGATAAAGCCTGCTATATTGGTTATCTCACAACCAGTGGCTGATTTTAAAACTAATGATTCAGTTTCATGCCCTCAAAAGCCAGTCACATTTACAAATAGTTCAACAGGCCCTAATCTTACTTATCTGTGGGACTTTGGTGATGGATCAACATCTTCTCAAATAAATCCCGTTCACCAATATGCGGCAGTGGGTGTGTTTTCTATAAGCCTTTCCATAACGGATAAATATGGTTGTACCGGGTACATTTTAAAAAAAGATTACATAACAATAGTTATTCCCGGGGCAAGTTTTTTAATGAGTGATTCTGTTAGTAATTGTCCGCCACTTGTAGTTAATTTTACCAACACCTCTACTAATGCAATAACCAGTTCATGGGATTTTGGGGATGGAACTACTTCACTGATAAATAATCCGTCACACTTTTATGCCGTTCCCGGTATATATAATGTTACTTTAAAAGTTTCAAGTCACGGAAATTGTATTGATCAAAGCACAAAGCAAATTGTGGTAAAAGGTCCTAGCGGATCTTTTAATTACACTAACATTATCGGATGTGTTCCTTTAACAGCAAGCTTTAAAGCTTCCATATCAAATACAACCTTTATTGTATGGGATTTTAATGATGGTACAACCGAATCTACTTCTGATTCAACTATAACTCATAAATATGTGAATCCCGGAATTTATTTGCCCAGGATAATATTAGCAGATGCAGGGGGGTGCAGGGTACCAATTATAGGTAATGACACAATTGTTGTTTATGGAGTACAGGCAAATTTCAACATATCACCTGTTACAATATGTGATTCAGGAGATGTAAAATTTAATGATAGCAGTGTGGGTAATGATCTTATAACTTCTTACCTGTGGAGTTTTGATGACGGTACTTTATCTGATAAAAAGGATCCTGTTCACACTTATAAAAAAAGTGGATTCTATAATACAAAATTAATAGTAACTACACAATTCGGATGTATGGACTCATTAAGTATTTTGAAACAGGTTAAAGTTGTAAACAGCCCGCAAATAGCGATAGCAGGAGGTGCAGGCGCATGTATCCCTGCCAATTTAAATTTTACCGGTAATCTATTAGCTGCAGATACATCCGCTTTGTCATGGGCATGGGACTTTGATAATGGCAAAACTTCTGCCTTACAAAATCCACCCGGCCAGGTTTATCCGGTAGCAAATACTTATACCATTAAATTAGCAGTTACCAACTCAAGTGGTTGTAATACCCAGGTGGCTAAAACTGTCCGGGCCTTTCCGATTCCTGATGTAAACATCATTGCGGATTCAAGCGTTTGCAAAGGCAAGTCAATTAATTTATCTGTTGAAGGGGCTATAAGCTATAATTGGGCACCCGGATTTAATCTTTCATGCACAAACTGCGCTAACCCAATAGCAAGGCCGGACAGCTCCATTCAATATGTGGCTAAAGGAACAAGTGTTGATGGTTGCGTAGCGTCTGATTCTATTTCAATCTCTGTTAAACTTCCTTTTGAAATACAGGTAAGCAGAAGAGATACTTTATGTGCCGGAAGCTCAACTGTACTTAATGCAAGCGGTGGAGAAAGATATGTTTGGTCACCCTCAGCAGGCTTAAATAATCCGTTGTTGTCAAATCCTGTTGCTACTCCATTACAAACTACTAACTATAGTGTAATAGCATCAGATAATATGGGGTGTTATAAAGATACCGGCTATGTACTTATTAAAGTTTATCCCATACCCACAGTAAATGCAGGTGATGACAAAATAATTAACGTGGGAAAAACCATTGACCTTCTTCCTGTTATTTCAAGCGATGTTATTAATGTAAACTGGTCACCTACGTCAGGTATTTTCAGAAACAGTTACCCCGGGGTTTCAGTTAAACCAAATGAGTCATTGGAATATACTGTTGAGGTGAGTAATACAGGCGGTTGTATGGCACGGGATAGAGTTACAGTAAATGTTCTGTGTAATAATGCTAATTTTTTTGTACCAAATACTTTTTCCCCCAATGGTGATGGAGCAAATGATATATTTTACCTGAGAGGCAGCGGCATTTTTCAGATTAAAAATTTAAAAGTATTTAACAGGTGGGGCGAAGTGGTTTTTGAAAAAGCAAATATTTATGCTAATGATATTTCGTCAGGGTGGGATGGGGTATTTAAAAGTAAAAAACTTTTACCCGATGTTTTTATTTATACAATTGATATTGTTTGTGATAATAATACCCTATTAACTTTTAAAGGTAATATTGCATTAATCCGGTAAACCTGATATATAGAGGTTTAACAAATCAGGTTGATATTCTCTGGTATAAACAGCAGGGAATTATTTTTTTTTATTGAATTTTATTATCTTATTAAGAATTACATTGTAGAACTGTAATCATTATCAGTTGAACCCTATGAAGTATTCATTAAAAAAAACAATGAGTATAGCTGTCCACAAGAAACTACTTTCAAAATTCTTTATCATTATCCTGGTTCTTTTGTATTCAGGAAATATTTTAGCCCAGCCTGTTGCTGATTTTTCTGCAACACCTGTAGTTGGCTGTGCTCCTTTATTGGTTCAATTTACTGATCTCTCAACAGGAAATCCTACGAGTCTGAAGTGGGATCTGGGTAACGGTACACCCTCCTCTTCCTCTACCCCATCTACAACTTATTTTACTCCGGGGCAATACAAAGTAACCCTTATTGCAAAAAATGCAAGTGGCTCAGATACCATTGTAAAAGATAAATTTATTACAGTACAGGTAAATCCTACAGTGAATTTTACTGCTACCCCCACTTCAGGCTGTTTACCTTTGGCTGTACAATTTACTGATCAAAGCACGGCAGGCGCCGGTACATTAACTACCTGGAAATGGGATTACGGAGATGGTTCCACCAGTACAGATCAAAGCCCGCAACATATGTATACTTCATCAGGCATTTTTGATGTAACGCTGCAGGTAAAAAACAGCTTTGGCTGCACTGGCACTACTTCAAAAACCAGGCTCATAAATACCAGCAATAGCGTTACTGCAGATTTTAGTAATAATGTACAAGCCACATGTAAGCCCCCGGTGACATTAAACTTCCAAAATCTTTCTACCGGGCCAGCTTCAAGAAAATATCAATGGGACTTTGGTGATGGAGGAACTTCCAATCAAACCACTCCTTCGCATATGTACACAACTGTTGGTAGTTTTACAGTCCGGTTAATTGCTTCAAGTGGCGGAGGTGAATGTTCCGATACCATGCAAAAAGTAATCATAATTGGTACAGTAACACCTGATTTTTCCAGCCCTCTTACAGTATGCTCCGGGGTTCTTTTTTCTTTAAACAACACCAGCGTACCAGTTCCTTCCGGCGTTTCATGGAATTTTGGTGATGGAACAAAGTCAGATTCTATTAATCCTGTAAAGGCCTATAGTACTGCTGGAAATTATACAATAAAAATGGTTGCAGATTTTGGTGCATGCCGTGATTCTGTTTCAAAACCCATTACTGTTTTATCAAAACAAAATGTGGCTTTTACTGCCGACGATACTACTGCATGTAAAGCTCCATTTAATGTAACTTTTAATAGTAATGTACCGGGAGCAACCTCATATAGCTGGAATTTTGGAGATGGATCAGCTTCTCCTGACCCTAATCCGGTACATACCTACAATGCTTTGGGTAATTATGATGTTACTCTTATTACAACAAACAGCTCCGGTTGCCGCGATACATTGAAGAAGACCGCGTATATAAAAATTCAGGCAGTAACAGTTGCGCTGCCTTATTTACCACTTAAGAATTGCGTGCCTTTTACGTACACATTTACTTCTGCTATTAGTACATCTGAACCGGTAGTAAGCTATAATTGGAATTTTGGGGATGGAACTACTACTGATACAGCAGCAAACCCAATACATACTTTTACAACTCCTGGCAGTTATACAATAACTCTCACCATAACAACGATTAACGGATGTACTGCCACGGTCACAAAAACAAATGGAGTTATCGTAGGGAATAAACCCATCGTAAATTTTAGCGCCAGCCCACTTATTGCTTGTGTGAATATTCCAATTAGCTTTACGGATAACTCTACCGGAAATGTTGATGAATGGCTATGGGATTTTGGAGATAAAGGCACTTCAGCAAATAAAAATCCAATACATAGTTACCTTGATACGGGATATTTTAAAGTAAAACTCATTGGCAGGAGCAGCGGCTGCCCTGATTCGATCAGTTTTTCAAACTACATTTATATAAAGCCTCCTCTTTCAAAATTTGTCGTAAAATCAAACTGTATCTTACCAAATCAAAAAAGTTTTATAGATAGTTCAAGAGGTGCAGATAGTTGGGAATGGAATTTTGGCGATGGCAGCCCGGTATCTACATTACGCAATCCTGTACATATTTATCCTGATACAGGTACGTATATAGCCACTTTAAAAGTCACCAATTTTTCCACAGGTTGCGATCATACCAGTACATTTAATGTACAGGTAATAATGGAAAAAGCCATGTTTACTGCAAGCGCCACAAACCTGTGTAAAGATGTTACTATCTATTTCAAGTCTCAAAATAAATCATCGAAACTTAGCAATTTCAATTGGAATTTTGGTGATGGGTTTCCCGCTCAAAATGTTCGTGATTCCGTTTTTCACAGGTACGCTATATTAGGATCTTTTGATGTAAGGCTTATTATTACTGATATTTTTGGCTGCAAGGATACATTGGTAAAACCTAAGTATATAAACGTAAATGGCCCTGTTGCAAAATTCAGCAGCTTAACAGGTGCATGTATAAACACTGCAGTTAATTTTATTGACAGCTCAATCAGTAATGGGGGATTTCCTATAGTTCAATGGATATGGAATTACGGGGATAATACAACCGATGTTTTAACTGCGCCTCCTTTTATGCATACTTATGCTCAATCAGGTATTTTTAGTATAAAATTAAAGGTAAAAGACAGTAACGGATGTACAGATAGTTTAGATAAGAAAAATTATCTTGTTATATCAAAACCTGTTGCCGGCTTTACTGCTAAAGATACTGCCACATGCCCCGCAACACCTGTACAATTTACCAATACATCCCAGGGGCCAAACTTAACTTATTTATGGAGTTTTGGTGATGGTGATACATCTTCTACCATCAATCCGCTTCATCAATATTTGTCAACGGGTATTTTTACAGTCGGCTTAAAAATAACGGATCAGTATGGCTGTACAGATAGTATTCAAAAAGTAAATCACATTGCTGTTACTTTACCTAAAGCAGATTTTACTTTGACCGATTCGGTAAGTGCCTGCCCTCCATTTCTTGTCTCATTTGTTAATACCTCTGTAAACTATACAAGTATTGAATGGGATTTTGGAGATGGCAATCCACCTACAACACAAGTTAGCCCTACTCATTTTTATTATATTCCGGGAACATATATTGTAAAACTGAAAGTTACCGGCCCGGGCGGATGCTTTGATGAGAAGTTTGTTACAATTGTAGTAAAAGGACCTAAAGGTGTGTTGAGTTATACAAACATAATAGGATGTAATTCTTTAACCACAGATTTTAAGGCAAGTGCCACTGACAATATTTTATTCACCTGGGATTTTAATGACGGCAGTACCATACAGACAACCGATTCTTCTATATCTCACACCTATACTGATATTGGCTTTTATATACCTAAATTAATTTTAGAAGATGTAAATGGTTGCCAGGTGCCTATTTTAGGGATTGACACCATTAAGGTTATCAGTGTGCAAAGTAATTTTAATACCCTTTCAACAATAATATGTGATGCAGGAGATGTTTTTTTTAAAGATTCTACCATCAGTAATGATACTGTAAGTAACTGGCTTTGGGATTTTGGTGACGGTGGTACATCAATACAAATGGATCCGGTTCATAATTATACAACACCCGGCTTATATAATGTAAGCCAGATAACTACTACAGCAAACGGATGTAAGGATACAGCAGTAAAAAATGGATATATAAGGATTGTGGCACGGCCTGATATTAATATTCAAACCAGCGCTGGAAGATGTGAATTGGATACATTGATTTTTAAGGGTATTTTTTTACAACCGGATACTTCAATAGTTACATGGCAATGGGATTTTGGTAACGGCCAAACTTCAGCTATTCAGAATCCTCCATCACAAACATTTTCACCATCCGGCAATTATGTAATAAATGCCATTGCTACCAATAGCAGTGGCTGCAGGGATACAGCAACACAGGCAATAACAATTAATCCACTCCCAAATGTTAACGCCGGCAATGATATTTTTTTATGTTTGGGTTCAAGCGCCCAGCTACAGGCTTCAGGAGCTATTTCTTATCAATGGATTCCTCCTGTAAATTTCCTGAGTTGTACAAATTGTTCTAACCCCATTACTAATACCCCGGATGACATAACTTATATTGTAAGGGGTTCCAATAATTTTGGTTGCATTGCTTTTGATTCAGTTAATGTACGGGTTAAAAAACCTTTCACCATTACAATTACGCCTCCGGAAGATTCTGTTTGTATTGGTCAAAGTGTACAACTGAATGCTTCTATTTCAGATAATTATTTGTGGACACCCGCTAACAGCCTTAGCAGCGCTGTTATAAGAAATCCGGTTGCTTCACCGGATACTACTGTTATTTATAAAGTTCTTGCTTATGATAGCGCTAATTGTTTCAAAGATTCCGCTTTCGTGAAAATTTCTGTTTTTAAATATCCTCTTGTTAACGCCGGGCCTGATAAAACTATTAAAGCCGGCTCATCTGCTTTGCTTTCGCCTCTCTATTCTAATGATATTACTGATTGGTTATGGACGCCAGCTACAGGATTAACCTGTAATATTTGCCCTGAGCCTGTTGCAAAACCAAATGTTACTACAACTTATATCATCCGGGTAACTAATAACGGTGGCTGTTTAGCTACAGATGATGTTACAATTTTTACTACATGTACCAGTGGAAATATATTTGTGCCAAATACATTTTCTCCCAATGGAGATGGAGCCAATGATATATTTTACCCCCGCGGTACGGGACTTAACAGGATAAGAGGAATGAAAATATTTAACCGTTGGGGCGAGGTGGTTTTTGAAAAGTCAAACTTTTATCCAAATGATCCTGCCTCAGGCTGGAATGGTTTGGTAGGCGGTAGAAGTGTTCCTCCAGATGTGTATACTTTTGTAATTGATATAATTTGTGATAATAATGATGTGATTGTACAACAAGGCAGTATTACACTGATAAAATAATATGTAAAGAATAAAAGCAAATTAAATACGTTTAAAATACGTACATGGCCCAACTACTTATCAATAAAATTTTTATAGTTAAAACCTCTATACGCTATTTAGTTTGCAGTATAGTTTTTATGTTTATATACATTTCCTGTTTTAGCCAGGATATACATTTTTCACAATTTTTTGAAGCTCCCCTGCTCCGTAATCCAGCATTAGCAGGTATTTTCAGCGGCGATCTTAGGATACAGGGAGTGTACAGAACACAATGGAACAGCGTTACTGTTCCTTATCAAACAGCTTCTTTAAATGGCGAGTACAAACACCCTATAGGAAAAAGCGATGATTTTTTAACGCTGGGCGGTGAAATTTTATATGATAAGGCTGGTATGGTTGCATTAACCTCCACGCACATATTGCCTGTAATTAATTATCACAAATCACTTAGTTCAGAAAAAAATATGTACCTCTCACTTGGGTTCATGGGAGGGCTGGTACAAAGAAGACTTGACCGTTCAAAAATTACTACCAACAGCCAATTCAATGGTACGGATTATGACCCTTCTCTAAATGATGGTGAAACTTTTTCAAATTCAGGATATTCGTATCTTGATGGAAGTGTAGGCCTTAGCTTTAACAGCCAGATTGGAGAAAATGCAGATGACAATCTTTTTTTTGGCGCTGCTTATCATCATTTCAATAAATCTGCAAAAGTTTCTTTTTATACAAACAGCAAAATTGAAATGCTGCCGAAAATAGTTTTATCAGCAGGAGTGCGTATGGGTGTAACTGACTATTCTTTTGTTACTTTCCAGGGAGATTATGCCAGGCAGGGTGGCAGTACAGAAACTATTGGAGGAATGTTATATTCTTATAAATTAGATGATCCGGCTGATCCAAAATATATTTTTCATGCAGGCGCTTTTCTCAGGTGGAAAGATGCTTTAATCCCTGTAGTTAAGATGGAATACAAGCCCATGGCCTTTGCATTGAGCTATGATATAAATGTATCCCAGCTAAAAACTGCAAGCCAGGGTCGTGGTGGTTTTGAATTATCTATTACTTACCAAACCTATTTCGACAGAGAGAACTCCACCAAAAATGCAGTTCGCTGTACAAGGTTTTAGCTACCTTCCTTTTTTTATTTCTTGAAATATTTTATCAGGATGAATGGGAAAATTTCACTGAAAAATTTCATCAGCAATATGAAGAGCTTTCTGTAAAGCTTCCTCATTTAGTTCGGGTAAAATACCAAGTTCTTTAAAATATGAAATCATTAATTCAGTATTCATATTACCTACAAGCTCGTCATTAGCCATCGGGCAGCCGCCGATACCTTTTAAAGCGCCATCAAATCTTTTACACCCAGCCTTTAATGCTGCATCAATTTTGAGCTGCCGGTTTAATGGTGCGGAATGAAGATGAACACCGATTTCTATGCCCTGATGTTGAGGAATTAATCTATTAAGAACAGATGATATCTGCGAAGGTTCTGCAACGCCTACGGTATCAGCTACTGAAATAATTTTTATTTCCATCGAAACTATCTTATCAATCCATTTCATTACAATCTCTTCATCATATTTATCGCCATAAGGATTTCCAAACCCCATTGAAATATATACTACCAATTGTTTTTTATTTTTTATGCAGAGTTCCTGAATTTTTTCAACCGTCATAAGTGATTCTTCAATGCTGCTATTAGTGTTACGTAATTGAAATGCAGGTGATATGGAAAAAGGAAATCCTATGTAATCTATTTTATCAAATACCACTGCTTCCTGTGCGCCACGTGTATTTGCTACAATGGCTAATAATTTTGTGTTACTATTTACAATTGACAATTGACTAATCACATCTTTTGTGTCTGCCATTTGAGGTATTGCCTTTGGTGAAACAAAACTGCCAAAGTCAATAGTGTCAAACCCCACCTGCAATAAAGCGTTGATGTATTCTATTTTTTTTTGCGTTGATATAAAATGCTTCCAACCCTGCATTGCATCACGCGGACATTCAATTAATTTAATCAAGATTTATATTTTTCTGCAGATATTCTGCATATAAGTACTCTGCTTTAAGTTAAGAATTATAATAGTGAAGTTTATCTTTTGTAACCTCTGCCCACGAGGTACAGCCGGCGAGACCAAGGGTAAGATCAATATCGGCGAGTAAATTTGCAAGTACTTCTTTTACACCCTGTTCCCCCGCAATAGCCAGCCCATAAGCATAAGGGCGGCCAATAAGAACTGCCTTAGCGCCTAATGCCATTGCTTTAAACACATCCGCACCACGGCGAAGTCCACTGTCAAATAATATGGTGGTTTTATCTCCTACAGCCGCAGCAATGGAGGCGAGTGTGTCAAGTGCGCCAATAGCTCCATCCATTTGTCGTCCTCCGTGATTTGAAACAATAATTCCATCAGCGCCATTATCAATAGCTTTTTTTGCATCATCAGCATGCAGAATACCTTTAACAATCATTGGCAGTTTGGTGCAGTTTCTGATAACAGCAAGATCACTCCATGCTGATGCGGGGTTGGAGAAGCAATCAGCAAAATGCATCATGGTTTTCATTTTATTTTTTTCGGCATCACCCACTGCATTCAAAAAAACAGGATCGGTAAAATAATTAGCTAACCCTTCGCCATACAAAAAAGGGAGGTATGCAAATTTAATATCACGTTCCCGCCATGCAAATAATCTTGTATCGAGTGTTACCACTATTGCACTGTATCCGGCTTTTTCCGCACGGCCAACAATACTTCTTGTAAAATCATTATCACGTCCCCAGTATAATTGAAACCAGTGGGGATGCTCATTATGAACACGTGCAATTTCTTCCAGTGTTTTTGATGATACTGAACTAACTATCTGCGGCACCTGCAAAGCCCTGGCAGCACGGGCTACAGCCAGTTCGGCTTCAGGATGTGCAATTGATAAAACGCCTACCGGGGCAAGTAAAACCGGAGTGGGTAACTTTGTGCCAAACAATTCAACTGAAGTGCTCCGCTTTGATACATCACCCATCATTCGCGGCACTATTTGCCATTTATTAAAAGCTTGTTTGTTATTACTTATGGTGGTTTCTGCACCTGCGCCTCCCGCAATATAAGCAAAGGCTTCAGGAGACATTATTTCACTGGCTTTTAATTCAAGTTCTTCAAATGCTACCGGTAGCTGTGGTTTTACATTTTGTGTTCCTGCAAAATAAATCTGCAGTTGGTATTGCATACTGCCAGATAATTGCGGTGGTACTGAGGAGCTCATTAATGCTGTTGTTTACCGGCTTATAATTATGGATTTCTTTTAAAATTTGGTAGCGCTTTTACAGAAAAAATTCACGCATTCTGTGTCATCAATAAACATTCTAATTTCCTACAAAGATCTTTCGATTCTGGTTTTAAATCTACGGAAACGATTGTATATCACGTCTTCAATCTTACGAGTTGTTATATAAATTTAGTAAGTATTTTTTAAATTTATTTTTCTTATGCTCATGCAGATACCATGCGTGCATCCAAAAATAAAAATTCTCTTCAGTAAACCCCGGTAAAGAATTTACATTTTCTTATATTCATATTTCTTTTAAAAAGTATTCACAATAATTGATTGCTGATGAACCGTCGCAATGCTTTAAGAAATCTTGTAATTGCCAGCGGCACTCTTATCACGCTTCCAGCCTGGATGGGATGCGGTAGCGGCGATATGCCTGCAACACATCTATCTTCTTTTTCATTAACAGAACAGGAACTTCTTGCCAGCATTACTGATACAATCATCCCATCAGGTAACCCCACATCTGTAGGAGCATTATCGGTTGGAGTAGATAAATTCTTGCAAAGACTTATTGACAAATGTTATGAAAAAGAAGTGCAGGATAATGTAAAGACTCAATTAAAGGCATTAACAACATCAGCCAAAACAATTTATAATACATCGTTTGCTGATTGCACACAAGCCCGGCGGGAAGAATTATTATTAAAATTTTCTGCGTCCACAAATAAGTCAGAGAACGATTTTTTCAAGCTCATAAAATCAGAAACTATCCGTGGTTTTAATACCTCACAGCAAGTAATGGAAAAATATCTTAATTATAAAATAGCGCCGGGACATTATTACGGTTGCGTAGATGCAAAAGCATAAGCTCATGCCAGATGATTCTGTAAAAAAAAGAACTTACGATGCCATTGTAATTGGTTCGGGTGCCAGTGGAGGATGGGCTGCAAAAGAACTTTGCGATAAAGGATTAAAGACTTTGATACTCGAAAGAGGCCGGGAAGTAAAGCATGGAATAGATTATCCTACTGCCTCCAAAGCGCCATGGGATTTTGAATACAGGGGTACTGTGTCTGTAGAAAAAAGAAAAGATTACCAGGGAGCAAGGATTCTGCGTGAGGAAACTTTGCACTGGGCTTTGAAAGATGATGAGCAACCTTTTATACAGGAGAAACCTTTCCGTTGGTTTCGGGGTTATCATATGGGAGGTAAATCATTGTTATGGGCAAGGCAAACTCAGCGCTGGAGTAATTTTGATTTTGAAGGCCCTGCAAGAGATGGGTTCGTTGTTGACTGGCCTATTCGTTATAAAGACATTGAACCCTGGTATAGTTATGTTGAAAAATTTGCAGGCATTGCAGGCAATAAAGACGGTATACCCGAATTACCCGACAGTGAAGTAATGCCGGGATTTGAGATGAGTTGCATTGAACACTACTTCAAAGAAAGTCTAAAGAAAAATTTCCCTGACCGCCACCTTATACAAGCCCGCTGTGCTCACATTACCGATCCGCAACCCATACATGTTGAACAGGGAAGAAGCAAGTGCCAGAACCAAACCATGTGCAACAGGGGTTGTGTATATGGAGGTTATTTCAGCAGTAATGCCTCTACTTTGCCCTGGGCTTTAAAAACAGGTAACCTCACCATCAGGCCACACTCGGTTGTTCACTCCGTTATATATGATGAAGTAAAAGGTAAAGCTTCAGGGGTAAGGATTGTTGACAGCAATTCTAAAGAGATGATGGCGTTTTATGCCAATGTTATTTTTGTAAATGCATCGGCACTTAACAGCAATGCTATCTTATTAAATTCCACCTCTAACAGGTTTCCTAATGGCCTGGGTAACGATAGTGGTCTGTTGGGAAAATACATTTCATGGCACAATTACCGTGGAAAAGGGAATGCTCAATATGAGGGATTTAAAGATAAAAAAACCGATGGCCGAAATCCCAGCAACAGTTATATACCACGATTCAGAAATGTACGAAAACAGGAAATGGATTTTCTTCGGGGCTATGCGATTGGCATTGGTGGCGGGAGAGGATCTTCTTCTAATGAAAATTTGATGGGGGATGAATTAAGAGAAAATCTACTGCATCCGAAATCAGGGAATTGGAATGTAAGCAGTTGGATGATGGGTGAATGTGTACCCCTCGAAAAAAATCATGTAAGGTTGCATACAGATCTGAAAGATAAATATGGTATTCCCCAATTGATCATCTCCTGTGATTGGAGTGAGAATGATGATAAGATGGTGGAAGACTATGTTCAACAATCTAAAGAGATGTTTGAGAAAGCTGGTTTCATCAATATCAAAGTAGAAGATACAAAATCACCACCCGGTGCAGATATACATGAAATGGGAGGTGTGCGGATGGGGCATGATCCAAAGACTTCTTTGCTTAACAAATGGAACCAATTGCATCATTGCAAAAATGTGTTTGTAACAGACGGGGCATTTATGACATCAACCGGAACACAAAACCCAACATTAAGTTACATGGCGATTACAGCACGTGCAGCTAATCATGCGGTCGAAGAGTTGAAGAAGGGAAATATTTAAAGTTATTTAAACTCATGATAAAACGACTTACCACCAATTGCTAAAGATTTTTTAAAAACTATTCACAAAATATAAAACTCATTAATATTAAATCAGGTTATGAAAAAGTACATTACGCTTATTGTTATTGCTGCTATACTTCTTTCAGATAATGGAACTGCTGTTGCGCAAAAAAATAAACCATTATACAAGGCGGCTTTTGGTGTAGCCCCTTATACATTCCGGAAAAGCTTCCCCAATAGTGTTGCCGCAACTCTTGATACTATAAAGATGCTGGGTTTTACAGAAATAGAAGGAGGAGGAGGCAGGATGGCTCCGGAAGAATTTAAAAAATTATGCAATGAAAGAGGGATTAGTATTCCGGGGACAGGTGTAAATTATGACCAGTTAGCAAAAAATATTGATTCCGTAATTTACAAGGCTAAAGCTTTAGGCGCTAAGTATGTTATGTGTGCATGGGTTCCTCATGAGAAAGGAGTCTTCACTTTTGAGAATGCAAAAAAAGCAGTTGATGATTTTAATGCGGCAGGGAAAATTTTAAAAGAAAATGGACTCACTTTTTGCTATCATGCACATGGCTATGAATTTCAGCCATATGAAAACGGAACTTTGCTGGATTATATTTTCAATAATACTAATCCTGAATATGTATCATTCGAAATGGATGTATTCTGGATTCAATTCGGAGGCGGTGATCCTGTAGGGCTGCTAAAAAAATATGGGAAGCGGTGGAAGTTGATCCACCTGAAAGATATGAGAAATGATACTAAGAAAGATCTCACCGGGCTTACCGGCGGCGAGAGCAATGTTCCACTTGGTGAGGGCGAATTAGATATCCCTGGAATTTTAAAGGAATCTAACAAACTTGGAATAAAACATTTCTTTATTGAAGACGAAAGCGATCATGTACTTATACAAATTCCAAAAAGCATAGCATATTTAAAGAGTTTGAAAGAGTAAAGACTCAGGATTCTCACTTAATAATATTTGCTTATTTGCCTGCGCAACAACTCCTGTAAGTGAAGTCACGTGCGATTTTCATATTTTTTTCAATGGGCTTCTAACAGTTTCGTAGCTGATGTTCAATCATACTCAGATGATAAAGGATTGTTGGTATAGAAGTTTTGTATTAGTAACGAAGCGACACAGGTCAGAGACCTGCCCCAGAGATTAGGCTATTACTCCCGAAAGAGTGGAACCTGGCATATCACCATATTAATATAAGATTTTTTGTAGTGTAAATACAAAAGTGAAATGACTAATACCTGTTTACCAGGGGCATGCATAAATGCATAATATCAAAAACACAACCTTCTAACATATTCTTTATTTTTATTCACAAATAAACGATCGCTTATGTCTTATCCATATCAAATAAAATCTTTGGAAGAATATCACCAGGCTTATAAGGAAAGTATTACAAATCCTGAAAGCTTTTGGGCAGAGGTTGCTGAAAATTTTCTCTGGAAAAAGAAGTGGGATAAAGTGCTTGAGTGGAATTTTAAAGAACCTAAAGTTGAATGGTTCAAAGGTGCAAAATTAAATATTACCGGAAATTGTATTGACCGTCATCTTGAGAAACTGGGTGATAAGCCGGCTATTATCTGGGAGCCTAATAATCCGGAAGAGCGCACCAGGGTAGTAACTTATTCACGACTCCATAAAAGGGTTTGCCAGTTTGCACAGGTGCTCATAAATAATGGTGTAAAAAAAGGAGATCGTGTTTGTATATATATGGGGATGGTACCGGAGCTGGCTTATGCAGTATTAGGCTGTGCCAGAATAGGTGCTATCCACAGCGTTATATTCGGCGGTTTCTCTGCCCAGAGTATTGCTGACCGGTTATATGATGCCCAGGCAGAATACATTATTACTTGTGATGGTGCATATCGTGGCGGTAAAGATATCCCTCTAAAATCTATTATTGATGATGCATTAATAGGAAACAGGATCGTAAAACGGGTAATAGTTTATACCAGGACCCGAACGCCGATCTCAATGATAAAAGGAAGAGATGTTTGGTGGGAAGATGAAATGGAATATGCAGAATCTCAAATAGAGAAGGATAATATTATCACCATGCCAGCTGCTGAAATGGATGCCGAAGATCCACTCTTTATTTTATACACTTCGGGTTCAACAGGAAAACCAAAAGGTGTTGTGCATAGCAGTGCCGGTTATATGGTTTGGACCAATTACACATTTGTAAATGTGTTTCAATATAAACCCGGCGATATATTTTTCTGCACAGCAGATGTTGGATGGATAACAGGTCACAGCTATATTTTATATGGCCCATTAAGTGCAGGCGCCACAAGTGTAATGTTTGAAGGCATTCCTACGTGGCCGGATGCAGGGAGATTCTGGGATATTGTAGATAAATACAAAGTGAACACGATCTATACGGCACCTACGGCTATAAGAAGTTTGATGAGCTATGGTTTAGATCCATTGAAAGGAAAAGATCTCTCGTCATTAAAAGTGTTAGGTACAGTTGGCGAGCCCATCAACGAAGAAGCGTGGCATTGGTACGATGAAAATATTGGCAAAGGAAAATGCCCCATAGTTGATACGTGGTGGCAAACCGAAACCGGCGGAATTTTAATTTCAAATCTTGCGGGCATAACGCCTGCTAAGCCAAGTTGGGCCACTTTGCCTTTGCCGGGGGTACTACCGGTGTTAGCAGCCCCCTCTATCTCCCCCAACGGGGGAGGAAATCCGGGA
>JBDSAQ010000078.1:0-12570 GCA_039922095.1 Ginsengibacter sp.
ATATCACGTATCATGCAAATGCATGCTAATAAACAAAATCCTGTTGATTTTATTGAAGCGGGTGATATTGGAGCAGCTGTAGGTTTTAAAGATATTAAAACAGGGGATACACTTTGTGAGGAAAAACATCCGATTACCCTGGAAAGCATGACTTTTCCCGAACCCGTAATTTCAGTGGCAGTTGAACCTAAAACCCAGGCGGATGTTGATAAAATGGGTATGGCCATTGCAAAGCTTGTAGAAGAAGATCCTACTTTAAGAGTAAAAACTGATGAGGAAACCGGACAAACTATTTTAAGTGGTATGGGCGAATTGCATTTGGAAATTATTGTGGATAGAATGAAAAGAGAATTTAAAGTGGAGATAAACCAGGGAGCCCCGCAGGTAGCTTATAAAGAAGCATTTCATAATACCATTGAACACAGGGAGGTATTAAAGAAACAAACTGGTGGTCGTGGTAAATTTGCTGATATTGTTTTTGAAATAGGCCCCGCCGATGAAGAATTTTTAAAAGAAGGAAAAGGGAATTTCCAATTTATAAATGGACTATTCGGGGGTTCAATTCCAAAAGAATTTGTACCTGCTATTCAAAAAGGTTTTGAAACTTCTATGACAACCGGGGTATTAGCCGGCTACCCAATGGAAAGTATGAAAGTAAGAGTTTTTGATGGTTCATTTCATCAGGTGGATTCAGATGCAATGTCATTTGAACTATGTGCAAAGGGTGGGTTTAGAGAATCAGCAAGAAAAGCTAAGCCAGTTTTACTGGAACCTATAATGAAGGTAGAAGTTTTAACTCCTGATCAGTATATGGGTGATGTAACCGGTGACCTTAACCGCAGGCGTGGAATGTTAGAAGGCATGGATAGCAAGCACGGTGTACAGGTTATAAAAGCAAAAGTTCCATTAAGTGAAATGTTTGGCTATGTTACCCAGCTTCGTTCTTTATCAAGTGGCAGGGCTACATCAACTATGGAGTTCAGTCATTATGCCCCTGCGCCAAATAATATTGCAGAAGAAGTAATGGCTAAACAAAAAGGTAAAGTAAAGGTAGAAGGTTAAACCTTTTATCAATTTAACTCGTATCTTATAAAAGAGAAGCCCTGTTTAAAAAATAGGGTTTTTTATTTAAGTGTATAAAATAGTGTATAAGAAAAGAAATTACTGCGTTGCAACATTTCTACAGTATCACCTGTCTTTTAAACGAATGCTTGTATCATTTTCTTATATAATGTAACTTTCAATATAAATCCTAAGAGGTTATGAAAAAACTGTTCTTGCTTATATTTATTTGCATCGCGGCCTCACCGTTATTTTCACAAAACCGCACAATAACCGGAAAGGTAACCGATGAAGATGGAAATCCTTTAGCGAGCGTTACTGTACGGGCACTTTCCACTACTTTATTCGTGATTACCAGGCCTGATGGCACATTTTCATTGTCTATTCCGGCCAATGTTACTCAGCTTGAACTTTCCTCTATTGGTTATGCTAATCAAACAGTAGCCATTCGCGGATTAAATACTGTTGCAGTAAATTTAATTTCTTCCTCAAAAAGTCTTGGTGAAGTTGTAATTACCGGGTTTCAGCGGATAGATAAAAAGAAATTTACAGGCGCTGCTGTTACGCTAAAAGCTGAAGACGTTAAGGTAGATGGTGTAGTAGATGTTAGCCGGATGCTTGAAGGCCGTGCCGCAGGGGTATCCGTACAAAATGTATCAAGCACATTTGGGAGTGCTCCAAAAGTGCGTATCCGGGGAGCTACATCTATAAACGGTGATAATAAGCCTTTGTGGGTTGTTGACGGTGTAGTGCTTGAAGACATAATAAATATTTCAAACGAACAGCTATCCAGCGGGGATCCAACTACTTTATTAGGCTCTTCTGTAGCTGGTATAAATGCAAATGATATTGAAACCTTTGATATATTGAAGGATGCTGCCGCTACGGCATTGTATGGTGCGAGGGCAATGAATGGGGTGGTGGTTATTACAACAAAAAAAGGCCGTGCCGGCAAACCAGTTATATCCTATACCGGCAATTTTAGCACTCAGTTAAAGCCTGTATACAGCGAGTATAATATTATGAATTCAGCACAGCAAATGTCAGTACTGGGAGAATTGGAACGTAAGGGAATATTAACTCCGGATATTCTTAGTAGAGCAGACTATGGTGTTTATGGAAAAATGTTTGATCTTATAAATGTTCCTGATGCAAATGGAAACTTTCGTTTACAAAATACTACTGAAGCCAAATCGGGTTTTTTAAAAAAATATGCGCTTGCAAATACCAATTGGTTTGATATATTATTTAAGAATTCTCTTACACAGGAACACTCTTTAAGTATATCATCAGGAACTGATAAAGCTCAGACTTTTTTCTCTACCAGTTTTTATAATGACGCCGGGTGGACAATTGCAGATAATGTTAAACGTTACACTTTAAATTTTAGAAATAACTACAATTTCACTGATAAGCTTTCTGCTGGTTTTACTACGGTAGCTTCAGTAAGGCAGCAAAAAGCCCCGGGTGCCTTAAGCCGGGTAAGTAACCCTGTTTCAGGTGAATTTAATAGGGATTTTGATATTAACCCTTTTAGTTATGCTTTAAATACCAGCCGAACACTTACTGCATATGATGATAATGGTAACCCCGAATATTTTAGAAGAAATTTTGCACCTTTCAATATAATTAATGAACTGGAAAATAATACAATTGATATAAATGTAATTGATGTGAAATTGCAGGGTGAATTAGGGTATAAAATCACAGATCATCTGCATTATGATTTTATAGGTGCTATACGCTACGTAAAAACTTCCCAGGAACATCAGATAACTGAGAACGCCAATATGGCTAATGCCTATCGTGCTAATGGAAATGCTACTATTGCAGCTGCAAATAAATTTTTATATACTGATCCTGATAATCCATCAGCACCTCCGGTTGTTGTATTGCCATTCGGTGGATTTTATAATCGTGCGGAAGATAAATTAGTTTCATTTGATGTTAGAAACAGTATTACTTATACCAATACATTCAAAAGCAAACATGCAGTAAATGTTTTGTTAGGGCAGCAGATAAAATCCGCTGGCCGTCAAAATTTTTCTAATACCGGCTATGGATATCAATATGATAATGGAGGTATTCCCTTTGTAGATTACCGTATTTTAAAGCAAACTATTGAGTCAAATTTTCCTTATTATGGTATGAGTAAAAACTTTGACCGTTTCGCAGCTTTTTATTTAAATGCTCAATATACTTTTGATAAAAAATATAATTTATATGGTACTGTAAGATATGATGGCTCAAACAAATTAGGATCTTCTAAAACGTCAAGATGGTTACCTACGTGGAGTTTTGGTGGTGCATGGAACATTGATGAAGAATATTTTATGCAAAATATCCATGCCATTAATTATCTTAAACTCCGTGCCAGTTACGGCTTAACGGCCAGCCTTGGGCCTGCTACCAATTCAAACACTGTTTTAAAAAGCCTGACAACAAACAGAACTTTTCCTTCTGAAAGAGAATCGGTAATACAAATTGCTAACCTGGAAAATTCTGATCTCACATGGGAAAAAAATTATCAAACCAATATTGGGCTTGACGCAGGTTTTTTCAAAGGAAAAGTAAATATGAGTTTGGATGTGTATCAACGAAACAGTTTTGACCTGATCAGCCTTATTAAAACCGGAGGTATAGGAGGAGAAGCTATTAAAGCTGCTAATTATGCTGATCTAAAATCGCATGGTGCAGAAGCATTAATTGGGGGACAAATTATCAGAAGCGCTAATTGGGGTTGGAGAACTAATTTTACATTTGGATATAATACTACTAAAATAACTAATGCCAAAAATCATCCCCTTATTTTCGATCTTGCAAAAGCTGAAGGCGGAAATACAGAGAGCTACCCTGTTAATAGCTTATTCTCACTAAGGTATAAAGGTTTGGAGCATTTAACAGGTGTGCCATTATTTATAAATGAGAAAGGTGAAGTAAGCTCCAATGTTTACTTACAAGACGAAAGAATTTCTAACCTTATATTTGAAGGCTCTGTTGATCCTACATTCACAGGCGGTTTTTCAAATACATTCAGTTACAAGTCATTTTCTTTAAATATTTTTCTTACTTACCAGGCAGGAAATAAAATCAGATTATACCCTGTTTTTAAAACAGCCTATACGGATTTTGATGCGTTGCCAAAAGAATTTATTGACAGATGGTTAATACCCGGCGATGAAATTAAAACTAATGTTCCTTCAGTTCTTGATGCATATCAGCGCTATCTTGTAAATGGTTCAGGTGCTTATCCTTATAACAATTATAATTATTCTCATGAACGTGTAGCCGATGGGGGATTTATAAGATTGAAAACAGTTTCTTTGACCTATAATGCAAGTGAGAATTTATTAAAAAAGCTTCCTTTTAAAGGTTTGTCATTAACTGCAGTGGCTGCTAACCCCTGGTTGATTTATTCTGATAAGAAGTTGAAGGGCCAGGACCCTGAATTTTTTAATACAGGAGGCGTTGCTCAACCTATTCAAAAACAATTTACTCTTTCACTAAAAGCCGGATTGTAAACATAAAAATTATGAAAAGAATATTTTTTTATATTTCCTGCTGTTTCCTGTTTGCCATAAGTTTAAGCTGTAATAAATTTCTGGAAAAGGAACCTGATAACAGGGCTAAACTTAATACACCGGAAAAAGTATCCCAATTGTTAGGTACTGCTTATCCGCAGGCTAATTATCAGCCTTTTGCAGAATCAATGTCCGATAATGTAACTGATATTGGAAATGGTGGCAACGATAATACTATCCACGACCCTTATTTTTTTCTTGATACCCGGGAAAACCAGCAGGATTCTCCGGAGTTTTATTGGTATGGATGTTATTCAGCTATTGCTGCTGCAAATCAGGCCTTAAAAACAATCAGCGAAGCTTCTAACCCTAACGACTACACAGCGCAAAAAGGGGAAGCATTGGTGGCAAGGGCTTATGCTCATTTTATGTTAGTGAATTTCTTTTCTAAATTTTATGACCAGGCATCGGCATCCTCAGATCCGGGAATACCGTATGTTACTGAGCCTGAAACTGTTTTTTTAAAAAAATATGAAAGAAAAACTGTACAATATGTTTATGACATGGCAGAGAAGGATTTGCTGGAAGGTTTGCCTATGATACAGGATAAGAATTATACAATTCCTAAATATCATTTTAACCGTGCCGCTGCAAATGCTTTTGCTGCACGGTTTTATTTGTTTAAAAAAGATTATAATAAAGTAATACTATACGCTACAGGAGCAGTTCCTGGAAATAATTTTGCGCCCAATTTGCGCCAATGGAATACAGACTATAAGAATATAACAGACGTTACAGAACTATTTAAAATATATGCTAAAGCAACTGAACCTGCAAACCTTTTGCTGGTGGAAACACAATCGTTATGGGCTCGTAATTATTATAGTGACAGGTATGGAGTCTCCTCTTCAAAACAAAATGAAATATTTCCCAGGCCCGATCCTTTAACAGGCGGAAATCTTGCATTTGCCCAATACTCTATTTCCGAAGGCACACATACACTGGTGCCTAAAATAGATGAATACTTTTTAAAAGTTTCAGTTAACGCAAATATTGGAACTCCCTATGTAATGGTTCCTCTCTTTACATCAGAGGAAGTATTGTTTAACCAGGCAGAAGCATATACTTATACTGGTAACACTGCCGCCGCACTTGCAAATCTTAATGTATACGCAAGCACAAGAATAAATAATTATAGCACTGCCAATAATACGATAACTGAAGCCCGGATAAAAAGTGTATTCAATACAAACGATATTCAGGTTGGCTTAATAAGAGCAATTTTATATTATAAAAGAGCGGAATTTATTCATGAGGGAATGCGTTGGTTTGATATTTTGAGATATAAACTTCCGGTAGTGCATAAGACAGTAAACGGACCAACCTTAACCCTTGGTGCAGACGACCTTCGTAAAGTAATACAAATACCACAATCAACCTCACTTGCCGGTTTAGCACTAAATCCGCGATAAAAATTAAGTTTATAAAACAAAACATGGAAGCAATAAAAAAAATAATCTTACCGATATTCTGTATTGCAATTATTACAGCCTCCTGTAAAAAAGAAGATGCCCTCGGAAGTGTTGATAACATCCCTGGCCTTGGAGGTGATACATGGGTACCTGGTGTAATTGATAAATGGGTATTTGATTCTTTAACTGTTCCATACAATATAGCCGTAAAATATAAATGGGACCAGGGAGAATTACAGGCTGATTTTAATAAAGTTTTAGCGCCTCCGAAAGAAGAAAAAATAATACCTCTTATGGGCGCTATTAACAGGGCATGGATAAACCCATATGTTTCAGAAGCAGGTGCATTGTTCTTTAAGAATATCAGTCCTAAATTTTTTGTATTAGTGGGTAGCCCTGCATTTGAAAGGGGAGCAGTGAAATTAGGTACTGCAGAGGGAGGGCGAAAAGTTACTTTATATGACGTTAATGATTTCAGGATAAAGGGTATGCCTGGTTATGTTCTAAGTGATACTGATAATGTAAAGCAGGTTTTCCATACTATACATCATGAGTATGCACATATTCTTGACCAGAATATTAAAGTTCCTGTAGAGTTTAGTCAGTCAAGTGCAAGTTCTTATACATCGGACTGGTTAAATGTTTTACCTGAGGACGCTATGAATGAAG
This sequence comes from Ginsengibacter sp., assembly GCA_039922095.1. Taxonomy (GTDB): domain Bacteria; phylum Bacteroidota; class Bacteroidia; order Chitinophagales; family Chitinophagaceae; genus Ginsengibacter. Next base: position 6,725 of record JBDSAQ010000078.1, read on the forward strand.
GGTTTATTTCCCAATACGCTATTTCTCAGGCCACTGAAGATTGGGCTGAGATGGTTTCATTGATGATAGTGGAAGGCCAGGCTTGGTTTGATCAATATGTAAACAGTATTAATTATACCGGTACCACACTTAATGGAACTACTGCCGCTACTGCAAGGGCAAGGCTAAGACAAAAAGAAGCAGTGGTTGTAAGTTATTTTAAACAGGCGTGGAATATTAATTTTCGGAGTTTGCAGGCAAAAAGCAGAACAGCTATAGATGCGCTTCTTTATTAAAAGATATTTATAAACAATACAAAATGAACAAAGTTTTAATAGCCATTTTAATAATAGCAACAGGTTTATTTTCTTGTAAAAAAGCTGATAAATCTGTATTTGATAAATCTCCGGATGAACGCATAAATGAAAAACTCGCTGAGTATCAGGCTCAACTTTCAGGTGCTCAAAATGGCTGGAAAGGATTTATAAAAGTGGATAGCGGCAAAGGTTCTACTTATAGTTTTTATTTTAAATTTAATAATGCAAACAGAGTGGTGATGCTTTCAGACTTTGATTCTTTATCAGCAGTTAGTCCTAAGGAAAGCAGCTACAGGTTAAAAGCTTTGCAACAGCCAAGTGTTATATTTGATACCTATTCTTATCTGCATGTATTATCTGACCCTAACCCAACGGTCAATGGTGGATTTCTCGGTGGTGGATTGATATCTGATTTTGAATTTTATTTCGATGCAACCACTAATGATACTATCAAACTTGTGGGCAGATTTAATGGAAGCAAATTAATGTTGGTAAAGGCGACCAAAGCTGAAGAAGATGCATACAATGCCGGACAACTGGCTGCAGGACTTTACATAAATAAAATTTTAACTTACTTCAAGCGCTTAACTATTGGTGCTCAATTGTACGATGTAAAAATTGACCCTGTTAACCGTCAATTTAGTTTTAGCTGGCTGGATGCAAGCGGTAATCTTAAAACATTTAATACCACTTATTATTTCATTTTGGGGGGTATTATTTTTACCAACCCACTTGTGAACGGCGCTCAAATTATTTCAGGGTTTAGTAATATAACCTGGGACCCGGCTACTGAAACAATTAGCTTGACTGTTAGTAGTACGGCCGCTACTATTACCGGTGTTGTAGTTCCCCTTAAAGTGGATATAGGAGCGCCCAAAAGATGGTATGATTATGCTGTTAATAATGGTGGGGTTTATTGGATTTCTGCAAATGGTTTTCATGTAAATGGGGTAGATGATGCTTTTAATATTACTTCATTAGTAAGTGGTGCAAACACTTATTACTATCTTATTTATTGGCCTGAATATGCTGCCACTAATGATTTTTTTGGTCCTGTATTTCTTAATGCTGCCCGTACCGGTTTAACCCTTGTTTATGGAACAGCACCACGAATTCCAACTTTCACTACAGATGGTCGTGCAATATTTGTTCAATTAGGTAACTATGGAACTTACCCTGCCTCAGGTCCGGCAGCTCAAAGCAAAGCTTTATTATATAATTCGAGCGGCTATTATTTTGTTCAAACAAGTGAAACAACTTATGATATGGTAAGTGCTTCAAATGGCAAATCATGGCTAACGTGGGAGTTTTAATTAAAAGAATAATTGTTTAGAAAGTAATCCGTCATAGTCTTATTTTTAAACTAATTGTGAAATATTTTTTTGCAGTTAAGCTATATTCTCTAAAAGTTTGCATAAATTGATTTTTGATTACCGGAACAGCATTTTTTTTCAATAATTCGTATCAACACTTTTCATAAAAATTTAAAAACCACAAGCTCATGAAATTAAGGTTATTTACACTCCCATCTATTTCATTTTTAGCAATTGTAATTATTATGGCCTCTTGTACTAAGGAAGGTCCCGAAGGGGCAACTGGACCGGCAGGGGCTGCCGGGGCGGCAGGACCTCAGGGACCAGCAGGAGCCAATGGAACTAATGGTGCAGCGGGAGTTCCTGGTGCCCCTGGAGCAACTGGTACAGCTAATGTAATTTATTCAAATTGGTTAAATGTTGGATACGGCCCAATTGATGCTGACACTACCTTTTGGGTAGCCGCAATTGATGCTCCCAGATTAGTTGATTCTATTTTATCAAAAGGTGAAATAAAAGTATATATGAATTGGGGTTCCCGTACAAATCCTGATGTTGTACCTCTTCCGATTTTCGATCCTCTTTACTTTACCACTCCATTGGTTATTAATCCGGATTTCTTTTTAAATGAGATTGATCTATCTTCAAATTATAATATAGGAACTGGTTTAAATACCACCGCAGATACAGTGCGGCAATACAGATATATTCTTATTCCTGGTGGTACAAAGGGTGGCCGTGGAGTAAATGGAACACTTAATAGTACTATTAACTGGAATAACTATAAGGAGGTACAAAAGTATCTGGGTTTAAAGGATTAAGATTAAATTATCACTGTGGTGGTTATTTTCAAGGTCCTGTTACCTGATTTTTAATAACTGAAAGTTTCATATCCTAAATAATCTATGTCATAGTAATCATAATGATTAGTATTTTCTAAAATATATGGATCATCCTCTTATCGATAATAACAATTATCGATAACCAAAATAATCTTTATTTTAAGCAGCTTGCTTCTTTAGCCACAGGTTTATTCTATGTAATTATTCTCTCATGGTATACTATTGATGTTGTCTAAATTATGTAACATTGTACACTATATTTTATTAAAAGTGTATACATTAGTTAGGTGATTTAAGCAGATTTTTAATACCTATGAAGTGGAAATAAATCTATGTTGGGTGGGTTAATTGTTTTCAAAAACAGAAAAAGTATAACGATGCTGCTAATGGGAATTGATATAGGTACCTCATCTGTGAAAGTTGCTGTGGTTAACGCTGAAACCCAGCAATGCATTGCATCTGCCCAATACCCTGAAACAGAAACTTCTATTACATCATTACAAACCGGTTGGGCTGAACAGTCACCTGAAATGTGGTGGCAGCATACCATACAGGCTATCAATAAGGTAAATAAAAGCAATAAATATAATCCCCTTGAGATTGAGGCAATAGGAATTTCTTATCAAATGCATGGGCTTGTTTTAGTTGATAAGGATCAAAACGTTTTGAGAGATTCGATTATCTGGTGCGACAGCAGAGCTGTTGAAATAGGGGAGAATGCATTAAACACACTTGGTGCAGAAAAATGCTCCTCCTGTCTTTTAAATTCTCCCGGCAATTTTACGGCATCTAAACTGGCATGGGTAAAAAATAATGAGCCCGAAATTTATAATAAGATTGACAAGATGATGTTACCTGGTGATTTTATTGCTATGAAATTAACCGGCAATATCACTACAACATCATCTGCTTTATCTGAAGGAATATTCTGGGATTTTAAGGAAGATGAAATTTCAAAAGATGTAATGCAGTATTATGGATTTGAAAGCTCTCTAATCCCGAAGGTGACTCCACTCTTTTCTTCTCATGGAAATTTATCAGCACACATTGCGGATATTTTATCATTAAAAAAAGACATACCTGTTACTTATAAAGCAGGCGACCAGCTTAATAATGCGCTTTCATTAAATGTATTGCAGCCCGGCGAAGTGGCTGCCACAGCAGGAACTTCAGGAGTTATCTATGCTGTAACAGATAAATTACTTGCAGATAAGTTCTCAAGAGTAAATGCTTTTGCACATGTAAATCATACCGTCGGGAAAAAAAGATTAGGGATATTGCTTTGTATAAATGGTACCGGCATAATGAATAGCTGGATAAAAAAGTTATGTGGTAATTTAAATTATGATGAGATGAATGCACAGGCTGCTGAAATAAAACCCGGCAGTGATGGATTACTTATATTACCTTTTGGCAACGGTGCAGAGCGGATGTTGCAAAATAAAATTGTCGGTTCTCATATCAGCAACATAGATCTTAATAAACATTCAAAAGCACATATTTTTCGTGCAGTACAGGAGGGGATTGCTTTTTCTTTCCGGTATGGATTGGATATTATGAGAGAGAACGGCTTACATCCAACAATTATCAGGGCGGGCAAAGCAAATTTATTTTTGAGTAATGTATTTGTAGAATCTTTTGTAAATGCCACAGGTGTTGCAATCGGGTTATATGAAAATGATGGAAGCGTAGGGGCTGCCCTGGGTGCAGGAATTGGCGCAGGAATTTATCAATCTTATGAAGAAGCTTTTACTAACTTTAAACCTTTGAGAAAAGTGGTACCGGCTAATGAAGAATTATATAATCAATTATACCAAAATTGGAAATTGCTATTGCATCAATATCTGGAAAGTGCGGAGATGTAACTCAGCAAGATCCAAACATCATGCAATAAAATTTTAAAAATATAAACTTAAAAACACATGCAGGTAATTACAGGGGATAAGGAATTTTTTAAAAATATTTCCCAGATAAAATACGAAGGTACCGGAAGTGATAACCCTTTAGCATTTCGCTGGTATGATGAAAGTAAAATAGTGGCCGGCAAACCAATGAAAGATATTTTACGTTTTGCCTGTGCTTACTGGCATTCATTTGTTGGCAGCGGTGCCGATCCATTTGGGGAGGCTACCCATAATTTTCCGTGGGATGAGAAACCGGATCCCATTGAAAGAGCCAAAGATAAAATGGATGCAGCGTTTGAATTCATTACTAAAATGAATCTACCTTATTACTGCTTTCATGATACTGATGTAGTTGATTACACATCTGATATTGCAGATAATGATAAAAGATTGATGACACTTGTTGAATATGCAAAACAAAAGCAAGCAGAAAGCGGTGTGAAATTATTATGGGGAACAGCCAATCTTTTCTCGAACAAAAGATACATGAACGGTGCTTCTACCAATCCTGATTTTCATGTGCTCGCCCATGCAGGTGCCCAGGTAAAAGCTGCATTGGATGCAACTATGGCGCTTGGAGGAGAAAATTATGTTTTCTGGGGTGGTCGTGAAGGCTATATGAGTTTGCTGAATACTAATATGAAAAGAGAGCAGGAGCATTTAGCCAGATTCTTACATACTGCAAAAGATTATGCAAGAGCCAGGGGTTTTAAAGGAACATTTTTTATTGAACCAAAGCCATGTGAGCCAACCAAGCACCAATATGATTATGATTGCGGAACAGTGATTGGTTTTTTAAGACAGTATGATCTCCTTAATGATTTTAAAATTAATGCCGAAGTGAATCATGCAACTCTTGCCGGCCACACTTTTACTCATGAGCTGCAGGTAGCGGCTGATGCAGGTTTGCTGGGAAGTATGGATGCAAACCGCGGTGACTATCAAAACGGGTGGGATACAGATCAGTTTCCTAATGATATTAATGAACTTGTAGAAGCAATGCTTATTGTTTTGGAGGCCGGTGGACTTAAAGGTGGCGGAATAAATTTTGATGCCAAGATCCGGCGCAACTCTACCGATCCGGCAGATTTGTTTTATGCACACATTGGCGGTATGGATTGTTTTGCCCGGGCATTAATTATTGCTGATAATATTTTACAGCATGGTGAATATAAAAAAGTAAGAGAAGAAAGGTATAGTTCTTTTGATAATGGTAAAGGCAAAGAGTTTGAGTCAGGAAAATTATCATTGGAAGATCTGAGAGAATTTGCCATCGAAAATGGTGAGCCGGCTATCATAAGCGGAAGACAGGAATATCTGGAAAATTTAATAAACAGGCATATATAGTATTTAACCAATAAATTAGTTTAATGAAAGCTCTACAAACTGCTGACTACATTGTATTTATTACCTACTTTATTATTGTGGCGGGCTATGGATACTTCATCTATAATAAAAAAAAGAAGGCAACTATATCAGCCTCACATGATT
>JBDSAQ010000079.1:0-13057 GCA_039922095.1 Ginsengibacter sp.
AAACTTTTTTTGCTATTTGAAAATCCAGTAAACCACGGGGAGCCTCCCAAACGGGCGGATAGTTATCATTACTAATTGTACCGTTATTAGTAGCGTTGCCTACATAATAAATACGCCTTCCTATCTGGTTAAATAAGAGAGTAGTACTTAATCCTGATTTTGCAACATCGTATTGAGCGCTGAAATTTACCAGGTACGGGCTTTGACCCTGCATCGGGCGGTTTAGGCCTGGCACCCTGTTATAGATATAAGATAGATTTCCCTGTAAGGTGAAATTTTTAAAAGCTTCATTAAAATCAAGTTTTTCTCTAAACTCAAGTTCAGCACCATAGCTATTAGCTTTGGGTGAATTAATATAGTTGAAGGTACTGCTGCTGCCTGCACCGGTTTGATTAAAATATAATTCAATAGGATTTTGAAAATACTTATAAAATATTCCAAGAGTAAACAACTCCCCCGCTCTTGGATACAGCTCATATCTTATATCTGCATTCGTGATTTTTGAACGCTGCAATCTGGGCTCGCCGGTAACAGTTGCTCCGAGGTCAAAGTCGTAAAAACTAAATGAACTCAATTCTCTAAACTCGGGACGGATAACGGTTTGAGAACCCGAGATCCTGATATTAGTTTTATCATTTAATTTATAAGTAATATTTACGCCCGGTAAATAATCTGTTTTTTTACTATGAAAATAGCGTGGATCGCTTTGCTTAACACTCCCTATGATTTGATCAAAATCCTCAACTCTTAAGCCCCAGACTACCCGTATATTTTTATTTACCAGGTTATCAAATTGTAAAAAGCCTGCATTTAAAATTGAATTGGCAAGGTACCGGTAACGATTACCGGAAATTTCATTAAACGCAAATTTATTGTCAGTACCATTTCCAAAATTTTCAGGATTAAATACAACCGATTGATCTAAATGTCTTAAAGTAACATTATCACTGGGCAGGTAAATAGCAAACGGCCTGCTATTAAACAACCGATCTTTAACCTGGAAAAAATATCCCCCTTTCACGGACTGTGCAGAACCATTTACTGTAAAGCTTTTAGTAACGTCACCGCCAGCGGTATAAATATAATCATTCAAATATCCAAAATACCTGCTGCCGCTTTTTTGTGAGGCGTTAGATGCTCCTACTAATAAAGAGTAAGGTGAGGTTGCTACCGTGGGATCATCCTGGTTATATTGTATACGTCTTTGGTCTGGTACATATTGATCTAAAATATTAAAGCTCCCATACCAGTGAAACTTACCTTTTACACCCGGAAAATTATGATCCCCGGACAATTGGGTATTAAAAAAAGTATTGGCTTTAAAGGCAAGTTCCGTAGCCCGGATGTTATCATAACCTAATGCATTCCCTGCACCACTTTCAAAATCTTTACCAGTCCTTATTGTGCTGTAATTTGTAGTGTTTACATTTAATATGTTCTTAAAAGATATTTTATTATTTGCTCCTAACTGTAGTGTTATGTTGGCTAGCCCACCCGCTAAAATATCCTGGCTGTACTTCTTATTAAAATAGTCAAAACTCTCGCTGGCCACATTATTCTGTATTGAATAAATCCGGTTTTCATAATCTGCCCTTTTATTGCTACGGTTGTAATTAATTGCAAAAATTGCTGCCAGTTTATTTTTGCCGAAGCGCTTATTAAAGCCGCCGCTTAACTGCAGATTTTCAGATAACAAGGGCAAATAATTTTGTTTATCTGTGGTAGCCTGCCATACATTTTTAAAGGTAGCATTGAAAGCAGTTTTACCCGAAGGTGTCATATCATTAAATAATGCTTTGCGGGGGAAATTATCAGCTAAGCCTCTGAAGCCATTATCAAATCCTAAAAAATCATATCTGCCCCCGGGGTATGAATAAAAATCTTTCCCGATAGTTTGCGTATTGAAACCAGTACCAACCTGCAGATTAAAAAAGTTCTGTGCAGGTACATCTTTTGTATTTACCTGTATAATACCACCAGCCCACTCACCAGGCAATTCAGGAACAAAAGCCTTATTGATAATAATGTTATCAATAATAGATGCCGGAAAAATATCGAAGCTGAAAGTTTTTCTATCAGGTTCGGTGCTGCTTAAAAGGATACCATTAAGCATAGCTTGATTATACCTGTCTGCAAGCCCACGAACCACAAGATACTTTCCATCCTGTATACTAGTGCCCGGAACTCTTTTAAGAACCTCCCCGGTATTTCTGTCAGGCGAACGTCTTATTGATTCTGAAGAGATAACCTGTGCAACTGTGTTAGTGTTTTTTTGATAAGAGATTAATGCGGCAACTGTTTCTTTGCGGGCTGTGCCTGTTATAACTATTTCAGATTCTGATTTTGTTGCAGACTCCAGGGTTACTTCAATAGAGCTAACATTATTTGCTGTAACAGTAACATCAGTTAATTCTCTTATTTTAAAACCCACTGAAGTTAGCTTGAGCGTATAAATTTTACCCGGCATTAAAGAAAGTACAAATCTTCCATCAATATCAGTAGCAACGCCGGTTGTAGACCCATCCAGCAATACAGAAACACCAGCCAGGGGACCTCCGGTTTTAGAATCAGTAACCTTCCCCTCAACCTTTCCGGACTGACCAAATCCTGCGCCTGATATACTTAAAAAAACCAAAAGAGTAATAATAAATCTCATGCAATTAATATTTCTGCAAAGAGATCACTTTCATGTTAACTAAGTATTATGGCAATGTTATGTAAATGTTACCGATCATAAATGAAAAGCGGTGAACAGTTAGACGCAGAATCTTTACGCCCAGTATGCAATTAAATCAAGTGGTTTTGTTTCGTTAATATGATTACTGCCGGCAACATTTGGAGGTTTTCATACGAATAATAAGAACAACGAAGCAATCTTATAGTTTTGCCACAAATAAGATATACATGCAATAAATCCTTCTACGACCCATATTTTTTTATATACGTTCAATAATTTCTTCAGCCAGACCAAACGATAAAGTCATTCCTGCTCCGCCCAAACCATTAATTATGAAAACACCTGGTTCAGGTTCAATAAAAAGATCAGTTTCTTCATTAGTCATTTTGGGGTAAATGCCATTCCATGTTTGAACTAAACGCCATGAATCTATATTGGCAAACTGTTTTAAATATTTTACAATAAGCTTGTTTATACAGGAATGATTAAATGGCTCAAATACTGATCCGTATTGGTGTGAATCGCCTATGGTTAATTCGCCTTTGCTATTTTGGGCAACCATTACATGTATGCCATTCTCTACATATTCGGGCATTTCTTCTTCAAATCTCTTTTTTAATTTTGGTAAGGAATGGGCATCGGAAAAACTTTTATAATGTACCAGGGATAAACCTCCGCAAAGGGAAGTACCAATTCTGTAATTTTTATCTTCACTCACAAACCTCATCATTTGCAATTTGCATTTTGTAATTTCTGCATTGGAGAATTCATCGGGATATAAGCTTTTAAAATCTTCTCCACTGCAAATACAAATTACATCTGCTTCCATTTCTTGTTTGTTAAGATAAACTATGCCGGCACCAACTGATGTAACTGCCTGTCCCCAAATAAATTTTATATCAAGATATTCAGATAAGTAGAGAGGTATAAGAGCAAGGCCTTCTCTTGGATCAATTATCATTTCAGCATCGCTATATAATCCACCCAACAATCCATTTTGATTTACACTATTAAATTTTCCGGTGATAATATCTTTGCTCATCAAAGAAACATGCCTGTTGCTATTTAAAAAAATCTCATGCACCTCCTGCAATACCTGCCATTCATCATCATGATAAGCAAGATGCAGGCTGCCTGTTTCTTCATAAGGCAAACTAATGCTGTCAGCAATTTCTTTCCAGATCATTTTGCTTCGCATAGCCCTGCTGTAAAGCTTTCCATCTGGTTGACCAATCGGCCATATCATTCCAAAATTTCTTACTGATGCTCCAATTGCTTTTTCTGATCTTTCGATTACAGTAACATTGTATCCTTTTAAAGAAAGTGCACGTGCTGTTGCCAGCCCAACAATTCCTGCACCTATTACAATGGCTGAAGAAGTATTCATGCAGTTGAGGTTTTGTATTTATTAATAAAATATTGTAAGGCGAGCAATGTGCCTGTTACACCAATTACAGAAAGATATATAACCCCATTGCTATAAAGTGTTGTCCATTTAATTTTTACACTAAACACACTCTTCATCAATATAACTCCTACACTTGCCAGGTAACCAAATGAATCAGCGAGGTACATTAGAAAGCCGACATTGCCTGCATACTTAAAAGTTGCAATCATGCGGTCGAATAAAATACAATTGAAAGGAATGTACCCCATGTATAAGCCCATGCCCACAAGAGTCATCCAGGTAAATGCTGGTATTTGATGATGGGTAAAAAGCCATGAGCTTACACCTGCCAACAGAAACCCGACAACGATAATAAGATGTGTTATTATAAATGCCTTGCGGTTATTGCGTATCAATATCATACTTCCGATAAGCAGTAATACTACAATGGTAATTGGAATTTCAGTAGCAGTAAAAACTGAAGGCTCATTTCCATAACCTGTTTCTCTCCATATATCGGCTGCAAAATTATCCCTGATATCGCGGAACACAGTTAGAAAAACATAGATAGTAATCAGGAAAATTAAGCCCGTTCTAAAATGATGAGAAAAATTTCTTCTTTCTTCCTTAACCATTGGTAAACGCACAACACGTGAATCCACATCATCATTAGAAGGGGGAGGTATCTTCTCTAACAAAAAAATTAAGAATAACACGGGTAAAATAAAAACGAGGCCGGTTATAAATGGTAGCCACCACTCAGTCACTTCAAAACTTATCATTAACCATTTAGCTACAGACTTTACAAAACCTGATGAAAAGATAAAGCTGACAGCCAGTGATGCACCAATAAAATCGGTAGCTTTTCTTCCTTCAACAAAAGAAAAAATAATGCCCCAAATCATACCCAGAGGAAATCCATTTATAAATAAAAAAATTACGTTAAAAGGTGGTGGAACTACCGCAAATAATAATAAGGCAGCCCAGGAAATACTCACTAATAACAAGATCATTTTCCCTCTTCCAACCTTTTTTAATTCAGCAATAAACCTAATGCCGTAGAACTTACTCATCATATAACCCAAAACCTGGCTAATGACTAAGGCATCTTTATAAGCTACGCCAAATATTTTCGGGCCACCGGCAAAAGCGCCTACCGTAAAAGGTTTACGAAATGCATATACAGCAGCATAAGTTAAAAAGGTAATTAAGGCTGCAAAAATGGCTACATAAGTATCACGGTTTTTCGAATCATTTAAGGTTAATGAAATGGCGGGCATTCATCACTGTATAAGTGCAGGCAATTGCTGCAATGAATCAATAATATAATCAGGGCTATATACTTTTAACTGGTCTTTTGTATAAGCGCCGGTGGTAACTGCAACAACAAGTCCGCAACCTGCATTACGTCCTTCTTCTATATCAACTTCTGTGTCACCAACTTTTGCAACTTTATGTGCATCATCAATATTTAACAGCCTCATTATCTTTTCAATCATAAAAGAATGGGGCCTTCCTTCAGGCACTTCATCGCTGCTGATAACCGCATTTATTAATGGAGAATTAGTCCACCCTAATCTCTTTAAAATAGTATCTGTTATTACTTTCGTGAATCCTGTATTAAGCGCTGTTTTTAGTCCCTGCTCCTGCAATTGCTCAAACACCTCTTCTGCAAATGGCATTGGTTTTAGTTCAGCACTCTGCTCATAGAATTGAACCATTTTTCCGGTAAAATCATTATGAATTATATCAATAAGATGTGCGCTTGCATGGTGAGTTTGATTGATATATTTTTCAAGTATAATTTTTATAGCATCAATTTTACGATATCCCATAACCTTATCCACATCAGCAGCATTTACTTTATATCCTGCATTTAAAAAAGCGCTTCTAAAGGCCTCATTAATATTCCCCTTATCTACCACAGTAGTGCCTGCCATGTCGAAAATTACCAACCGTATATTCATATATTTAAGGGTTGCGATTCATTAAATGTTGTATTATCATTTTCCTATACACATTCAGATCCGGCAGGGGAAGGCGCTCTTGCTTCGCATGTTCATCCCAACTGCGCAATAACACATAGAGGGAGAAGAATTCATCATTCTCAAAGTCACGTGCTTCTTCTTCACTCATAAGCCCACCCTGGAAGGTTAGGGTTTTTTTACTGGCTTCTGATAATTGCTCAAGGTATTCCGGGTATTTATAAGAGAGGTATCTTTTGGCCTGAACATGTGATGCTACAAGCTTTGTAATCTTATCCGAGAATCCCTTTTTAGATAAATAGGTAGCGCCAATTTTTTCATGATCAACAATGCCATACCCATCCATATTTTTAACAGGCATTAAATGTTCAAGTAAATGGCCAATATCATGCAAAAATGCCGCTAACACTACTTCATTGTCATGTCCTTCTTTTTCTGCAAGCTGAGCACATTGGCACATGTGCTCAACCTGAGAAACAGGTTCTCCTATATAATCCTGGTTTCCATAATTTTTATACAGTGAGATTATTTCATCAACACTTTTTAAAATTGCTTTTACTTCCATTTACTTTTTATAAATGTTTTCAATGGGGTCGGCCACCGTATGGTTAGCAATAAAAGTTAATCCAAGTAATTTGCTTATGGTAGCTGCAAGTTGTTTTTGATACAACTGCATTGATAATTTTATTTCTCCCAATGGCTTTGTATCAGGGCCCATTGCTGCAATCCAGATTTCACCGGCCTCCTCAATTTTTTCGCCATGATGTTGCCAGTTGTTTTTTATTTTATCTCCTCTTCCATGATCACAACTTATAATCAAAGTGGTCTTGTTTTTATATTGAGGAGTTGATTGAATGTAGTTCCAGAGGTCTTCAATCATCCTGTCTTCTGCATAGGCGCTGCCAAGATAAAGATCATACATTCCGGCATGGGCAAGATCATCAGTTTCATCAAAAGCAATGTATAAAACTTTAGGCTTGTACTCTTTCATATACTCACGTGCAGCAACGTAAGTAAGTACATCAGGCCGCACTCCAATTGGCCTTGTTGTAAGTGTTTGAATATTATTAACCAGCGTAAATTTTTCTGTAGTAAAGGGCAGGGAATCTGTATCAGCATTTACATAAATTCCACTTCTCCATTTATTTAAAATATATGGAAACACATCCCATGTTGTAAATGCAGCTACTTTATTTTTATAGGCAGGCTGCTGATTAATGAATTCTAAAACGTTTATATTTTTATTAAGAATTTTATCGTTTGAATTAACAGCAGTGTCCGGGTAACCAGTAAAAATCTCATTATAACCCGGATAAGAAAATTTATACCTGTTGGCATTGTTTACCTTGTTTTCATAAATCCTGTTACCATACAATTGCCCTTCTTGTTGAACCACGGTCCATAGAAAAGGGAATAGATTTTTTCTTCTCACAAGCACATCATTGCTCCAGAATTTTTTGCTGGTACCTGCGGAGTCTCTTGTAAAATTTTTATTTTTCAGTAAAGCTGAATCTGCACCCCCAAACACTTCCTGCCAGCGCATTCCATCTAATGTGATTATAACAATATTCTCTGTTTTTTGCTGTGCATAAATCTGCATAACGAAAACAAAGTGAAGTACAAAACAGCAACGAAAAATTTTAAGTTTCATAAGATCATTTTAGAAAAAAAATAGAGACGGTGATCTAGACAAACCCCACCTTTGCAAATGAGAAGACTTGCTATACGACAACTTGCTTGCTTTATTTTATTAACCACATTTTAGCATTTATATCGTCATTACCAGCATACTGGCTTTGTAATGCTGAAGATAAATTTGGGCCATTGGTAGTTATTTCATTTGAAGGATACTGATACCTTAATGGAATCTTTCCGCCGTTACCGATTCCCGTGCCCGTACTGAAAGCCGGAACACCAGTTCTGCGCCATTGATAATAACCCTGCAGGCCCGAATTGCGTGCATAGGCAAAATATTTTTCCATCAATATCTGTGATAAGCCATCAGCGTTATTACCCTTATACTTTACAAGTGGCTGATTAAAATAATCGTTGAAACTAAAATGTATAGTATAAGAAACGCTGCCACTTCCATTAGGGCCGCTAAATACTACTTTGTTGTCGCCATCTTTTAACCCATAAAAAGCATACATGGCTACTGTGCTTTTTTTATACCAGTCTTCTGCATTAGTTGTTATCCAGCCCCTGTTAGCCGCTTCAGCAATGCAATAACAAACTTCAGGATAGCTTAATATCAATGTAGGCTCTGCGGCGTAAGACGTATAGAAGAAATTATAGTTGTATGCAGATATTAATCCTGCACCAGATAATGTAGCAAGCAGACTCACATCATCACCAGGTTTTCCGCCAACAAACGAATTGTAAGAAGTATCGCTAAAGCCAAGCCCACGGGCCGGTTCACCAAATATCATTGCCCGCAGATCATGCCACTGGCCCAGGTTTGTTTCTAAAGTTGAAGCTATATTTAATCTGCCTGCCTGGTTACCATAGTTAGAAGGATTATCTGTATAATAATTGTATTTATCATTGTAGATATATTGGAGGTTATCGCTATTGTCTGTAAAAATGGGGTAGGTATCGGGGGCAGTAAAAATTTTTGCAAACTGCTGTTTGATATTCAGATCTGCGTCTTGTTCCTTTTTACTCAATTCTATTAAAACCCTGAGCTTATAACTGTTCACTGCTTTTTGCCATTTTATCAAAGCATCGCGACTATTTCCTATTCTGTCGTTGTAGTAAAAATCGCCGGAGAATTCGAGGAACCCCTTGCTGATAAGCCCTGCCAGCATGGTATTGGCGCTATCTAACCAAAGCAACGATTGTTTGAAAATATCTTTTTGCGAATCATATTTCGGAGAAGGATTTTCTAACCCTTTCAATGCATCATTCATTGGAAGGTCGCCAACTTTTTCGGTCATGTTTACAAAAAAGAAGCTGCGAAAGAAAAGCCCTAAAGCGTGATAAGGATTGTTATCAGAACCAGATAGTCTTCTTGCTTCGCTTTCCATGGCCAGTACATTTCTTAATGACCCAAAGTTTAAAGTTGTGCTTCCGCTCCAGTATTTATTGTCGCCGTAATAATTATAATTGGTTACACTAAACTGTGAATATTTATATGCACCGCTTCTCCATCCTGGCTCACCGCCACCAGGAAAAACAACCATGTCATTCAAGATGGTTGGCAAAACCAGGCCAGGTGGCACTTGCAGGGGAAGGTTTTTATTTACTGAATAATCTTCAAACTTCTTTTTACAACCAAGTGCAAATACAAGAAGAATGAAACCTATAATTGAAGGGAATTTTAAAAACTTCATAACTAATATTTTTATTGATAATTATTTAAACGTGTAACTATTTAGAACACGATGTTTACATTACATCCGTAGCTTCTTGTTGTAGGTGATTGCAGGTTATATTCCAGGTGTGAGGTACCAAACTGGTCACGTCCGGGATATTGATCTACATCAATATCATGAAATGCTTTTGGAAAGAAATACAACAGGTTTCTGCCAACAAGTGAAATATCTATTTTGCTGATAAATGAATTTCTCAAAAACTTTGCAGGTAACGAATAAGTAATCACTACCTCACGCAGTTTAGCATACGTTTTACTTACCATTGTATGTTGAGGATCGTTGTAAAAACTACCTGCATAATCCTGCATCCAGTTGGTTGTAGAATCATTCGGTACAAACTGAAGATCTTTGTAATTGGTAATTCTGCCGGTAGCCGGATCATATTGAATGTTGCCTGACCCTCCAACAACCTGTACGCCATCTCCGCCAAGTATAGGTCTTCCGTTTGCATCACGTGCGCCCCTGTCATGGTGATGATTAGCGTCAGATCCAAAATAACCGGGATCACCATAGTGGGCAGCTTCGTATGCACGGGCCAGGCCCATCGCACCTTCATTAGTGTTAGCGCCACGTCCGCCTTCGGTCATTTTGCGTAACACCCTGTCCTGGATTTTTCCACCAACCATTCCGTCAAACTGGAAAGAGATGCTAAAAGATTTGTAGGAAAATTTATTATGAATTGCCCATGACCAGTCAGGATCAGCATGACCAAGGTATTGTGACTTTGGAAGATAAATAGGCAACCCTGATTCATTATGTATTACTTTACCATCAGGTGTCATCGCCTCATAGCTTCCGTATAATTTATCTACACGGTCTCCAATTTTAAAAGGTTCACCCGGATTTGCGGAGTTGCTCTTTGTTGCTGCGCCCCCCGGGAAAGAAGCATAAACTTCTTTATAAGAAGACCAGTTAATTAATACATCCCAGCGAAATCCTCTTTTACTTTGAACGGGGCTTCCTGTTAAGGAAAACTCTTCACCGGTTCTTTTTGTAGCACCTCCATTTATGTAAACATAATCCTGCCCGCTTGTTTCTGAAACAAATTGTTTATTAATTCCTGGTCCATCTTTGTACTGGAAATAAGTTGCACTTAAGCCTAAACGATTATTCAAGAAGCGCACATCCAGTCCACCTTCATAACTGCTGCGGGAAGACGGCTTAATTCCGTTGACGATGGTGTAATTAGCAGAATTGGCCTGTGTTTTATTCTCATACCCCGGAGTTGTTGCATAAGCAGGTGTTGATAATGTATAATTCGGGCCATCGTAAGGAGTGTAATAATTATTACCATAGCCAACAGGGCTTCCCACTCCAAGACTCTGAAAGGCGGTGCCAACAAACGCATCAGTACCACCTCCCTTTACATTTGCATAGCTTCCTCTTACTTTTAGAAAGCTGATCGCTTTTGGTAAATTTATATAATCTGATATAGCTGTGCTCAAACTTACAGAAGGATAAAAACCTGAATTACTGCCAGGGTTTAATGCTGATGTTTTATCCTCACGCCCTGTTGTTGAAATGGTAAAATAATTTTTACAGGTGATGTCGGCTGAATAATAAGCGCTCAGCATTAAAAGGTTGCTGCCATAAGAATATGCCCGTATTGGCTTGAGTGTGTTAGCAAATGTGTACACATTTGGAATGATCAACTGGTCTGTACTTGTATAGCTTGATGTGTACTTCATATTTCTGGCAGAGCCGCCCACAAATGCAGTTACTGAAATACCACTGTTAGCAATATTTTCTTTATTAAAATTTATCAGCAGGTCTGTATTATTTTCCCAGAGATCCCTGCGGTCTTCCCGGTAATTACCGTGGTTATGTTCATCTCCATACGGGTGAGCAGAGAAAGGCTCCTCCTCTGTTCTCAACAGGTTATAAGTTGTGATATTAGAGCGTGCCATTACATTCACGTTTTTATTGATCCTGTACGTAAATGCAGCCCATCCATACAAGTCATTTTTATAATGGCTTCTCAGCCATTCATAGCTCATGAAGTATGGGTTGTGGTATCGCTTATATTCAACAAAATTAGATTGGATGCCTTCTTTACCAGGTTGCCAGTAGTTTATAATATTTGGATCTCTCACATTCCAGTCAGCACCCGTCCAAATATCCATGTTATATATGATGCTGTTGGGGCCGTAAATTGCATCAGGAATGTTGGGTGTAAACTGCCTGTTGTAATTAATATTTGCTTCAACTTTAAATCTGTCACTAATATCATAACTGCCTAATACATTAAAATTTAGTGTGTTTAATTTTGTATTAGGTGTGATGCCGGTTTGATGCCCTTCAGAAACAGACATACGAACAGTTGACCGGTCTGTGACAGCAGAAAAGCTAATGTTATTGGTGCTCAGCAACCCTGCCTTTAAAAAATTTTGCAGGTTATCCTTTCCTCTTGAAACCCATGGAGTAGGCTCAATGTTGCCAACGAAAGTTCTTCCATCTGCAAAAGTAGTTGTGTAATTTTTTGTAGGATCATACTTACCATCGTATTGTGGCAATAGCAACCCTGCATCAAGCCGGGGGCCCCATACGTCATAATCTTTATCATTTACTCCAGAACCTGTACCGTTACTGTTATAATCTGCAAACGCATATTTTTGATTATCGCCGCCGCCATATTCATCCTGTACTTTAGGGATTGCAATAAAGCCTTTATTAATTTGCAGGCTGCTATTGACTTCAACTGTAAATCCTTTATTATTTTTCTTTCCTCTTTTTGTAGTAATTAATATGGCGCCATTTATACCACGGCTGCCATACAACGCTGCTGCAGTCGGGCCTTTAAGTATAGTATATGTTTCAATATCATCAGGGCTTATATTCCAGGTATCAGAGTTAATAGGAATTCCATCTACAACATAAAAATTAAGCGGCGAGCCACGCAAAAGAACCGTAGGTGATGCAAGTATTTCCTGGTTTATGCCTACATTCAACCCTGCAACTTTTCCCGTTAAACTATTCACGGCGTTTGATTCCCGTGCTTTTGTAAGATCAGAACCTTTCACTTCCTGTACCGAATATCCTAACCGCTTAGTTTCTTTTCTTACACCTAATGCAGTAACAACAACTTCATTTAATTGGCCATTACCTGGTCTTATGCCCACAATCAAAAATGCATCATTTACAACAACACTTTTTTGCCCATAACCAACGTAAGTAATAGTAAGCTCACTGGCTTTGGGGGCATTAATAATAAACTCTCCCGATGCATTTGTTATTGCTGTTTTAGTGGAATTTTTTGGCTTTACAGTAACTCCTTCCAAAGGCAAATTTGTTACATCATCAATTACTTTACCCTGTATCTTAATATCCTGCGCATAAATAAATGATACAGATAAAAAGCCGAAGGCGGCTAATAATATTTGTTTTAAAAATTTGAAGTTTAGTTGCTTCATAACAAAGTTTTGAGTTTTTATTGAGGCCCAAAACTATCAGCGGAATGTTATGAAAACATTTTGCGTAGAATAATAAAGAGTAAAGAAAATGTTATGAAATTATAACCAATCTCAAAAAAAGAATTGCTCTTTAAGGAGTGTTAGATGAATAATCTTTGAATGATTTTACTGATTAAATTTATTTAATCTTTATGCTTATCTGTTGGACATGATTTTATCATTCT
>JBDSAQ010000080.1:0-2633 GCA_039922095.1 Ginsengibacter sp.
CTGAACAAACCGGATTTGATCCAACTTATATAGTTGTGCATGATATTAATATACAACTTTTACAATTCAGGGATGATCTTAATAAACTGAAGTCACCGAAATTTTTTAACTGGAATGCCCGCAAACATTTTACTAAAAGTGATAATCTTGTTTTTCTAAGATCCGACTATACTCCGAAGTTTTCAACTGATCTTACAAAAACAAGCTGGGGTGGCCATAGTGTTACCAATGTTTGTATCCAACTGGCATTTTACATGGGTTTTAGCGAAGTTTATCTTGTTGGCAAAGATCATAACTACGAACAAAAAGGGATACCAGGGAAACTCCTAAAAGCAACGGGAGAAGAAAAAAATCATTTTGCCAAGGGGTACTATAAAAAAGGTATGGAATGGAGAATTCCTGATTATAAAGGGGAAGAACTTGCTTATACCATGGCAAGGGAAGCATTTGAAAAGCATGGCAGAAAAATATATGATGCAACCGTTGACGGCCATCTTAAGGTATTTCAAAAAGTTGACTATTATTCATTATTTAGCGTTGTCAATAAATGAGATCACTGATAAAAAAAGGGCTTCGTACAATCCAAAATGATGGCATAAAAGTTTTTATGCTGCGGATACGCAACTATGCCATCGTTAAATTAAAGCGGCTCGTCAGAAAAAAAGATCTTCAAAACCTTGAGAAATGGAAAGTATTAAAAAACAAATATGAGGGTGAGCGTATTTTCCTGATAGGCAATGGGCCAAGCTTAAATAAAATGCCTCTTTATCTTTTAAAAGATGAGTATACCATGTGCTTTAACCGGTTCAATTTACTTCATGAGCGAATTGGCTGGAAACCTTATTTTTATGTAGTCACAGATGATCTTGTAATAAAAGACAACTATAAAGAAATTAATACGGAGTTATTACCTTACGTTAAGTATGGGTTTTTCCCGGATATCCACCCTTCTAATATTGAAGTTACACACTATATAAAAAATAGAGATAACGTCAATTGGATCATAGCGGACAAACCTGAATTCAGGGCTGATCTGCCTAATTGTGGACATAATAAAACAGTTGTGAATGCCGGACTTCAGATTGCCGCTTTCCTGGGCTTTACTAAAATATATTTAATAGGAGTGGATATGACCTTTGAGGAACAAAAAGTAAAGAAGATCAATTTGAGAGATTGGGAAGCGGAAGAGGATGATCCCAATCACTTTGATCCGAGATACTTTAAAAAAGGCTTTAAATATCATAACCCTACTGTTCATGAAATCCTGGAACAATTTGCAATAGGAAAAACCTTTTTTGATAAGCTCGGAATAAGCATTTTAAATGCAGGTGTCGGTGGTAAACTTGAAATATTTCCGAGAGTAGAATTTAATTCACTTTTTAATTTATCTGACACTGAACAGGAAACATTACTCTCAAACATAGATTTTTTGAAACAAAGTGGTATTACAATTAATAACTTGGATGAAGCCAGTATTTATTCGGAAGATAATAATTCAGATATTTTTAAAATCAATAGTACTGATGCTATTAAATTAATTCCTAAATTGATTATGCAATATTTGCCGGTAGGGCCATACAAAAACTATTATTATTTTATTAAAAGGTAGCCCTGAACTATTAAGGTATTCTCTTTTGAAGTAATATTCATAACCCAATATTCGCTGACCATTTTTAAGAAGAATATACACGAAGGTTCATGAAAAATGATTTATAATATCATCCTTTTAATCACAATCCTAAGTTCTAAATTTATTGTCGCAAAGTTTTAAAGGCATTTATCAAGCCATTAGTTGAGGAATCATGTGATGTGATTTCAGTATCAGTTTCAAGTTCAGGCAAAACTTTTTGAGCCAGTTGTTTACCTAATTCTACACCCCATTGATCAAAGCTGTATATGTTCCATATAATACCTTGTACAAAAATCTTATGTTCATATAAAGCAATTAATTCACCCAGGGTGAATGGAGTTATTTGCCTGATTAGAAATGAATTTGTAGGACGATTACCCTCAAATTCTTTATAAGGAATTAAGCTTTCATCTGTGTTTTCTCCAATTAATTGTTCTTTTGTTTTTCCATTCATCAGTGCCTCAGTTTGTGCAAAAAAATTGGATAATAAAATTTTATGATGTTCGCCAAGAGGATTATGAGTTATAACAGGGGCTATAAAATCACAGGGAATAAAACGGGTTCCCTGGTGAATTAATTGGTAAAAAGCATGTTGTCCGTTTGTGCCGGGTTCTCCCCAAACGATTGGCCCTGTGGAATAGGTAACTCTTTCGCCATTCCTGTCAATGTACTTACCATTACTTTCCATATTCCCCTGTTGAAAGTAAGCCGCAAACCTATGCAGGTATTGATCATATGGAAGAATAGCTTCTGTGGAAGCATCAAAAAAATTAAGATACCAAATACTTATCAGGCCCATTAGTACAGGTATGTTTTTGTTGAAAGCATTTTCACGGAAATGATTATCTGTTTCATGTGCCCCTTTTAAAAGATCTTCAAAATTATTATACCCTATAGTAAGAGCTATAGACAAACCAATGGCGCTCCATAAGCTATACCTGCCACCCACCCAATCCCAAAATTCAAACATGTTTTTACTGTCAATACCAAAATTTTCTACCTC
>JBDSAQ010000081.1:0-3630 GCA_039922095.1 Ginsengibacter sp.
ATAATTACCGTAATTTAAGAGTTGATGCATCAATTGCTAATCAAATTTTCCAGGCTAACACATCTATCCACGACCAGAATATTAATATTACTTTAGAAGCCAGTGGAAAAATGAATGGTAAATTTCCTTCTTTACATATAGTTGCAGATATTGACAGTATTAAAACTTTACCGCTTAACCTTACTCCGCAAACGGTAGTTTATCATGGAAAAATTGAAGGAGATTTTACCAACACCGATCCCGATAACCTTGCAGGAAATTTATTTGTAACACATTCAGTTTTGGTAAACAACGGGCAAAGATTTGCTTTTGATTCATTAGCATTATATGCTGATAATGTTGGTGGCACCCGCAACCTTACAGTAAAAAGTGATTTTATTTCTGCTACTATAAAGGGTCAATATAAACTTACACAAATGGCTGATGTATTTCAACAGTCCATAGATCCATATTTTGCATTAAGTGAAAAACGTAATATTGCCAAAGTTGATCCTTATAACTTCTCTATTAATGCAGGCATTGTTGATAATGCAGCACTAAAAGCTTTTTTACCTGCTATAAAAAAACTGAAGCCTATAAACCTGACTGCACATTTTGCCAGCGATAGTGGATGGAACGCCTTTTTAAGCGCTCCTTACATACTTTACGAAACCAGCATTATTGACAATTTAAAATTATCTGCTGCCACTAAAAATGGTGCGCTAACTTTTAATACTTCTATTGACCAATTTAAAAGCGGAAGCAGTCTTGCACTGTTCGCCACTACTTTAAATGGAAGTCTTCAAAACAATAACCTTGATTTTACTTTAAATATAAAAGATGCAAAATCGGTGGATAAGTACACTGTTAGCGGATTATTAAGTCAGCCCTCAATCAACAATTATAGTTTCAGCTTAAAGCCTGAAAACCTGTTATTGAATTATAATAAATGGAGCGCTATTGCTGGAAATAGCATACAGTATTTTAATAAAGATATTACCGCTAATAATTTTGTTATAAGCCAGGGCAGCCAGCAGCTAAGCATTAACAGCCTTGGAACAGGAACCAATAAACCATTAAATATTGAGTTTAAAAATTTCAACATTGCAACACTTACAGGATTTGTACAAAATGATTCTTTATTGGTTAATGGAGTGCTGAATGGTAATGCTGTTGTAAAAAACATACAGGTACAACCTGTTTTCACAACTGATCTTACAGTGAATGATTTGAGTATTTATAAGGATACTATCGGTAACCTTACTGCTAAAGTAAATAACAATGTAGCCAACACTTATAATGCTAATGTTAGCCTCACCGGGCGTGGCAACGAAATCAATCTTACCGGAAATTATTTCTTAAAGCCCCAAAACAGCAGCTATGATTTTACTGTTGATATTGTGAGTTTTCAAATGAAGGCCCTTGAAGGTTTTACAAAAGGAGCAATACGTGAGGCCCGTGGAAATCTGTTTGGAAAAATTGCATTGAACGGAAGCCTGGATGATCCAAACATTGATGGAAATATCAATTTTAATAATACTGCCTTTATAGCCAGCATGGTTAATAATCTTTTTAAAGTAGATAAAGAAGCAATAGCTATCATTAATAATAAGGGTATTGAACTGAGTACATTTACAATTCGTGACACCGCAAACAATGCTATTGTAATAGATGGCGCAATAAATACTCCCGACTTTTTTAATTATACTTTTGATCTGAAAATTAATGCCGATAATTTCCAGGCTATAAATTCCACCAAAAGAGATAACCGGCTCTTTTATGGGATGATGGTTTTTTCAACTGCCTTAAACATTACTGGTACACCAACCCAGCCCGTTGTTGATGGAAGTTTAACGATCAATCCCAAAACCAATTTTACAGTTGTGCTACCTCAAAGTGAGCCCGGCATTGTTCAGCGTGAAGGTATAGTGAGGTTTGTAGATTACAGCGCAACAGCCGAGGATTCATTATTTATGGCTCCGTATGACTCATTAAAAACATCTTCTCTGGTGGGCTACGATGTTTCAGTTAATATTAATGTAAGTAAAGAAGCCGTTTTTAATCTTATTGTTGATGAGGGTAATGGTGACTTTTTAAGACTTAAAGGCGAAGCACAGTTAACTGGCGGAATAGATGCCAGTGGAAAGATAACTCTTACAGGGTCCTATGAAATTGCTGAAGGCTCATATGATCTTTCCTTTAATTTTATAAAAAGAAAATTTACTATCCAAAAAGGCAGCAGGATAGTATGGACCGGCGAACCCACCACTGCCGATGTTGATGTTACTGCAATATATGTTGCCAATACTGCCCCGCTGGATCTTGTGCAGGGGCAGGTAGAAGGTAATAGTACAGTATACAGGCAAAAGCTCCCATTTGAAGTACACCTCGGCATAAGAGGAGAACTTCTTCAACCACAAATAACTTTCGATGTAGTATTACCTACAGATGGCAACTATAATGTATCAACAGATATTGTTAGTACCGTACAAACCAGGCTGGCACAGCTTCGGCAGGAGCCTGCAGAAATGAATAAGCAGGTGTTTGCATTGTTGTTGCTCAATCGCTTTGTTGGTGAAAATCCTTTTGATAACAGCGGTGGAGGAGGGGGAGGAGCGAGCACATTTGCAAGGGAAAGCGTAAGCAAATTGCTTACTGAGCAATTGAATCAACTTGCTGAAGGCCTGATAGAAGGAGTTGATATTAACTTTGATCTTGCCACCACCCAGGATTATACAACAGGCCAGCAGGAACAACGTACTGACTTTAATGTTGGCCTTTCGAAGAGGTTGCTCAATGATCGTTTAACGGTAACCCTGGGTAGTAATTTTGAATTGGAAGGCCCCAGGCCAACCAATCAAAAACAGAATGCTGCGGCTGCAAATATTGCTGTTGACTATAAATTAAGTAAAGATGGAAGGTATATGCTGAGAGCATACCGTAAAAATGATTACACAGGAGCCATTGAAGGCTATGTAATTGAAACCGGGGTTGGCTTTATAATTTCTGTTGACTATAACAAGTTCCGGCAAATTTTTCTCAGCAGGGAAACAAGAAGGCAAAAGCGTGAAATAAGAAAAGAAAATAAGAAAACTGATAAGCAGGCAGAGACAGAAGCTCCGCAGGCGATTCTTCCATCAAAAGAAAACAGTAATGAGAAAAAGGAATAGCCGTATCTACCTTACATCAGTTATATCATTTGTGTTTATTGTTTCATGCAATTACACTAAAAATATTTCCAAAGGAGATGCGTTATATACAGGGGCTACAGTAAAAATAAAAGACAGCACTTTATCAAAAAAAGAAAAAAATAAAGTACTTGACCTTACAGAACACCTGCCCCGCCCAAAGCCCAATAGCAAGCTTTTAGGAATTCCTATAAAGCTTGGATTGTATAACCTTGCGGGTGACCCCAATAAAAAAGGGTTTATAAGAAAATTTTTAAGAAAGTTTGGCGAGCCCCCCGTACTGCTTAGCAGTGTTAACCTTGAGTTCAATAATAAAGTGCTGAGAAATTTTCTTGAGAATATAGGGTATTTTAGAGCAGACGCTTCAGGAGATACAATTGTAAAAAATAAAAAAGCGCATGCCACATACACTGTAGAGCCAGGCCAGGTTTATACAATTAACGAAGTAAATTTTGTTACCGAT
>JBDSAQ010000082.1:0-2918 GCA_039922095.1 Ginsengibacter sp.
CCAGGTATTTATGTTCACAGAATTTTTAAAGGCATACATTATGAAAAAAGAATTGAACAATTAACCGTGAAAAAAATTAATTGAATCATATGTGTTATTATTCACGGCACAAAAAATATTATTTGAAGAATGCTCAATAAAAATCAAATAGCACAAAGGATTGCACAGGAGATGAAAGATGGGTATTATGTTAACCTTGGTATAGGGATTCCCACCCTGGTAGCTAATTATATACCTGATAATATAAATGTAATTCTCCAGTCAGAAAATGGCTTACTTGGAATGGGACCATTTCCAATAGAGGGCGAAGAGGATCCTGACCTGATAAATGCAGGCAAACAAACTATTACAACGCTGCCCGGCTCATCTTTTTTTGACAGTGCAGTAAGTTTTGGAATGATACGGGCAGGAAAGGTTGACCTTACAGTTTTAGGAGCGATGGAAGTAAGTGATACAGGTGATATTGCCAATTGGAAAATACCCGGTAAAATGGTTAAAGGAATGGGAGGCGCTATGGATCTTGTTGCGAGCGCAAAAAATATAATAGTAGCTATGATGCATACCAGCCCTGATGGGAAATCAAAGTTACTTGCAAAATGTACTTTACCTTTAACAGGTGTAAATTGCGTAAAAAAGGTAGTTACTGATTTAGCGGTGTTGGAAATTACTAAAGACGGATTTAAACTAATAGAAAGAGCGCCGGGAGTAACTATAGATGAAATTAAAATTAAAACTAAAGGCCGTTTATTAATACCATCAGATGTTCCCGAGATGAGGTTGTAATAGCAAGTTAATAGATCAATGAATTTTTCATAGAGTAAAAAACAAGACCAACTGAATTTTTTACACCGAATCGTTCCATTAATCTATCCTTTATTGCCTCCACAGTACGTGCACTAATATCCATTTTTTGAGCAATTTCCTGGGCTGTAAATTCCATGCATACCAAGGTAAGTACTTCTTTTTCTCTTTCACTGATTACAACTTCATTATTCAGACTTGGATTAAATTTTTGTTTAGAGTAGTTTTTCTTTATAAGAATTTTATTTACAAAATTATTTAGATAAAAGCCTGTTCTCATAACATCCGCTATGGCCTTTTTAATTTCAGCAGGGTCAGTACTTTTTAATAAATATCCATTTGCCCCGCTATCCATAAGGTGCCCAACAAACCTTTCATCTTCATACATTGTTAATATTATTATTTTAATAAGCGGAAAATGCTTATTCATATATTTTGTAGTTTCAATACCATCTTTTACCGGCATTTTCAAATCCATTAAAACCACTTCCGGGCTACTCTCCGCAAGGCCGTCAATCAACTCCTGTCCGTTATCAGCTTCCTGAACAAATTTTATGTTAGTATATTGGCGCAAAGAAAGAATTACACCTTTTCTGAATATTTTATGATCATCCGCTATTGCAACTTTTACTAAATCCATAATTTGGATTATTATATTAAAGATAAAGAATGTCTACATTTTGGTTATATATTTTTTTAATACTCAACCACCGGTTCCTTGGGAACTTCAATGGTCACTTTATAATAAGTACGTGAACTGTCAATCTCAAAAAATATCTTTCCTTTTAAAACACTTATCCTGCTTTGAATGTTTTTTAAACCTAAGCCTGTGGAGTTATGATTAAGTTTATCAAACTCTGATTGTACAATGCCTTTCCCGTCATGATGAATACGAAAGTATAAATTATTATTATTAGTATTCTGAGTAAGGTGAATGAAACCGGAATTACTGTGTTTTAATACGTTTGTTATTAGCTCCTGTAAAACTCTAAACACTAATAATTCCCTTTCAAGTTTTAAACGTTGCCTGTAATCATGAAAACGTGCACTGGCATTTAATGTACCTGAACCATTTATTTTTTGAAATAAATCCGTCATAGCAGATTCCAGCCCAAAATTCTTTAATGTAGGTGGCATAAGGCTATGGCTGATATTACGAATCAACTGGATAGCATCATCTATAATTTGTTTGGCATTATATATTGATTGTAGCTGAATAGCTGGTTCCTGATGAATTAAATTTTCATTGAGGTATAAGCGTGCTGTTGCAAGTAAAGGACCAGCATCATCGTGAAGGTCCGCAGCTATACGTTGCCTTTCTTCTTCCTGAAAACGAATAGAAGCCTGCAAAAGCATCTGTTGTTTTTCATCTTCAAGCTTTTTCATTTGCATCTGATAACGTATAACCTTACGTTGATGAAATATTACAAACACAACAATGCCAATAGCCATTAAAAACATCCCTAATGTGCCAAGAAACAATAGAGTTGATATTCCGGTTCCATTTTGCGCAGCTTGCAAAAAATACATGGTTGGTTTACAGGTTAGGTTACATTTTCAAAGATTGAATATTATCCCAATCCGACATAGGATTTTCGTTAGGGAAATTAGGTGGTTGTGATGAATCTGACTTTATCATTAACGCAATTGAAAAGAAAATATTTTTTATTATTATAAATGAAGAGTTAATTACAATGTATTGGATCTGAAAGACTTTATCATGCAAAGTGTTTTCAGCAAATAGAAAGAGGAAAAAAGTTCCGCTTAGATAAATCAAAAAAGCAATGATAATCCAAAAATTTATAGTAGTATAAATCAATAACGAATTAGCTTGTTTAAGCTCTTCATAAAAATAATATAAGCATAATGTAATTATTATGATAGATTCAATACCTGAACTTTTAGAATCAAAAGCTCCTGTATTCATATGAAAAGCATAATCTATAATGATAAAAATTATAAATCCAACAAACAAAAACGGCAAATATTTCACAACTTTTTTTGTTTTAAATATTTGTTTGAACAAAACAAGAAAAAAAGCTAATTCAACCACATTAAATATATCATAAACGACATAGGCATTGATCCTTGCTACTGTAAAAAGATACCATGTAAAA
>JBDSAQ010000083.1:0-3009 GCA_039922095.1 Ginsengibacter sp.
GGCGGCTATCAATATCTTTAAAATTAAGAGCAGGATTACCACTGTCGTTGCCCGGTGCACCAGGATGTAAACTGCCTGCCAGCCTTGGTATTATCCAAATGCTGGGAAACAGCATTGCAAAAGCAAAGATGTTGTATACGGCGCTTATCCTGGCTCTTTTATCAATATCAGTAAACGAACCTCTCAAAACAAAATATGCCCCGTAAATAAGTAATGCAATGGCAGCGCCTATTAGTTTGGGTTCTTTTAAAACACTGCCCAGAGATTGGTGCTGATCAGTTATCCAGGTATAATTTGCCCAGATAGTTCCGGTTGCATATCCAAGCACGCCTAACAAACTGCCTATAGCAGCAAAATTACTGGCAAAAATATCATTGCGATGCTTGAACGTAAGGAGGTATTTAATGCTGTAAATAACACTAACGATAAACAAAATCATCATCCCAAACCACATAGATACGTGGAAATAAAGATTGCGGATAGATTCATTTAAAATAGGTAACCGTGGTACATCTAATAAAAAACCACCAATAAATGTATAGGCAAGTAAAAAGAACGATAATATTTTCCACCAGCTTTTCCTCACAAAAACAAGAAATTATTATAATGGCGCAAAGCTATATAAAGCTGCTCAAATAAATTATATAAGAATTTGGATAAGCATATTTATGTGGGAATTGAGAAACTGTGATGTTATAGGTTGAAGTGTTAGAAGTATTCTTGCTTAGTTGATTACAGAATTTAAAGTCAATCAATGAAGACTTTGAATTTCCTTTTGCCATTTGTAAAGTCCGCCTTCATCAAAAACACTTCCTTTTAAAAGCCGATCAAGAAAATGAGCGAAAGAATTGGTGAGAACTATCTTTTCCTTATAATAATCCACGTTGAAAATCGTATAATTATAACCTTCCTTATCATTAACTTCTATTTCCCAAATGTCACCATAAATTAAGTACTCGCAAATGAAAAACTGATTAGGTCTATATTCTTTAATATTTCGATCTTCCACAATTTCTTCAAGAGGTATAATCCTTACCATATCTTCATTTAATTCAAAACCATTACAAAATTTATAAAACGTTTTGATATCCGCAGGCAAACAAAAATTTAATTTATTTTCAAATTCTGCAATTAGTTGATCTGTCGCAGGTGGATATAAATGAAAATGATACGCACTTGATCTTTCCTTAAGTTTCAAGATTATATCTGCTATTGTCATATCTTGAAGGTATCAATTAATTACTTGCTACTTTCACTAGGAAATCTGTTACTCCTTCCATAAATAAGGAAACAGAATTATTGCCAATACAATTATCAGCACATCCAGCCCGATAATTAAACCACATAATTGCATAACAGCGCCCGACTTAAACACTTCTGAAAATGCGGTTTTACTTAAACGCATCAGTAAAAGTAATTGTGGCAGTATAACCGGAAAACCAAGAATCGCTATAAGCGCTGAATTTTGTTGTGCTTTTGAAGCGATAGCGCTCATTAGTGTAAATACAATGCTAAGACTTGCGCCCCCTATTATAACAATACCTGTAAAGCGAAGAGTATTGCTAACCGGGTTATTTAAAAAGATGAAAAATAATAAAAGGCTGATGCAACTCATAATGATCATGAGTATAACATTGTACAAAAGCTTGCTTATAATAAAATCAACCGGGGATGCAATAGAATAAAAATATAACATCCGGTTTTTATTCTCCTGCAAAAAACTTTTTGCAACTGTATTTACACAAACAAACAATTGTATTACCCAAAATATACTGTTCCAGGTAACAGCATCCGGCTCATCCATACTAAGGAATAAAACAAAAATAGTTGAGGCAATATATAAGAGTATTCCAAAAAAAGTATGCTGTTGCCTGAATTCCAGCAACAGGTCTTTTCTCAATAAAACAAATATTGATTTTGTCATTTAAATTTATCCGGTGAAGGAAATCCAATGTTTACTTTTTGTCTGCCATCTCACTTCTGCCATCTGACTTCTGACCACTGACTACTGACCACTGACCACTGACTTTCTGACCTCTACTAACCTTAATCTTTTAAATAAAAACACTTCCTGCACCGGGCCTCATATGCCTCAAGTTCCCCAATAAGAATCTGATCTTTAGCAGGTAATTTTCTATAAGAAAAGTTAGCAATGCTTCCACACTTTACACAAATTGCATGAAGTTTTGTAACATAATCTGCTATAGATAATAATTTGGGCATTTCACCAAATGGCTTTCCTTCAAAATCCATATCAAGTCCGGCAACAATCACTCTTATCCCCGCAAGTGCAAGCTGCTCACAAACACCTGTTATCTTATCATCAAAAAATTGTGCTTCATCAATACCCACTACATCCACATTTTGTGATAGCTGAATAATCTGTAAAGAATTATTTACAGGTGTAGATTGAATTTTATTTTCATCATGGCTAACTATTTTAATTTCATCATATCTTACATCAATTGCGGGTTTAAAAATCTCTGCTTTTAAATTCGCAATTTTTACTCTTTTTAATCTTCTTATCAGTTCCTCAGTTTTACCACTGAACATGCTGCCGCAAATAACTTCTACCCAGCCTCTTTTTTCTGCTCTGAAATCCGGTTCTATAAACATATTTATAAAAAAAATTTAAATTCAATTTGTAACTTAGCCTGATTGCAAATATTAAAATCATTTTTGGTTTAAATCAAATCATTCATTTATTTCTTCCGGTATAATTATACATAAACATTTGTAAATGGAAAGAGTGAGCACACTCATACAAAAACTGCAACAACAGCTGGACGAAAATGCAACTGCAGAACGATTATTGCTCACTGTTCAAATGCTTTATGCCGAGCTGATTGCTGAAAAACAAACTTCTACACACATTAATACTGAAAAAGTTTTTGTAATGATGCCTGCCGTGCTGTCTGCAATTACTGAAAACAGATTAAACAGTAAAGATATAATCAGGCCTGCTGAACCTGAGATTACAACAGAAGAAAAAATTATTGAAGTATTACA
>JBDSAQ010000084.1:0-23247 GCA_039922095.1 Ginsengibacter sp.
GACGAATCAACCTCTGGCGTACAGAGGCAATCAGACGTTGGTTACTTATTTATAAATATTTTTATAAATGCTTATTGGAAATTTATTGCCCAAAATTAAAAATGACTTTTTGAGGGTTGACTATTTAGTTTTGCGCTTTAGAAATTAAAATGATGTGTTTTATTCTTACTGCGTACAAAGAATCAAAAATTTTTTAATTAATAAACTCTCCATTTATCATTACTTTATCAATAAGATTTGTGCCGAACGAATAGGGCAGGTAAGCAATTGATGGAATTGGTTTGGTAAAAATGAGATTCGCCTTTTTACCTGCTGTTATGCTACCTGTTTCATTTTGTAATTCCATAGCATAAGCGCCGTTTATTGTTGCAGCATTGATCGCTTCTTCGGGCAACATTTTCATTTGAATACAGCTTAACGAAACAACAAAATTCATATTGCCCCCTGGCGATGAGCCGGGGTTATAGTCTGATGCCAAAGCCACTGCTGCCCCTGAATCTATGAGCTTGCGTGCAGGTGGCAAAGGCATACGAAGAAAGAAAGGGGCTGTTGGCAAAAGTGTACAGATTGGCACTATTCCTGACTTGCCGGGGCCAGATAAACAAAGCAAATCAATTTCATTCGCAGTTAATGTTTCAAGATGATCTAATGAAACAGCGTTGAGTTTTATACCTGTTTCTATTCCTCCGATACTGTTGAGTTGGTTCACATGCAATTTTGGTTTTAATCCATATTCCATTCCTGCGTTGCAAATAATTTCTGCTTCTTCAGGGGAAAAAAATCCCCCCTCACAAAATACATCAATATAATCTGCAAGTTTTTCTCGTGCTATAACAGGTAGCATTTCATTAATGAGAAGGTTAATATATCCCTCGTGATTTTCTTTATATTCTAATGGGTAAGTATGCGCCCCTAAAAAAGTGGACCTGATTGAAAGGGAAGATTTTTCTTTGAGTTTTTTTATTACTCTCAGCATCTTTAGCTCTCCGGTTACTGATAAGCCATAGCCGCTTTTTATTTCTATAGCTCCTGTACCAAGCCTCGATACTTCTTGTAATCTTAACCATGACTGGCTAAATAAATTATCTTCCGAAATTTCATTTAAAAGTTTTGCTGAATTTAAAATACCGCCGCCTTTTGCAGCAATATTTTCATAGGTTAATCCTTTTATGCTATCAACAAATTCATTCTCCCTGCTGCCTGTAAATACAATGTGAGTATGGCTATCGCACCAACATGGTAATATTGAACTTTGTAAACCCGGTTCTGCCATATCGTACCTTAAAGATTCCTTTAAGAATATTTTATTGAGGTTTTTCATGGAGCCGAATTCTGCAATTATTCCATCTTCAATAATTAAATATGCGTTATCAATAACCGGTAATTCTGCCAGATATTTACCTTTTAGCAAAGCAGATTGCAGTCTAACATTTACTAAATGCTTTATGTTAGTAAATACCTGCAATTTCATTGGAGAAAGATGATTTAAAATTTAAGGTATTAAATCTTTTGAAGATGTTGATCTGTTCATATAATATTTTAAATTTGTTTTAGAATACCTATTGAACCCCAACTTAAAACTTGCAAGGAAAGTAAAATTTTTAAAGTTCGTAGCATGATAATTGTGAGATATAATTACCCATTCCACCTTATTAATTCCTATGGGAAATCAAATCGAGAGGCTATATATAGAGCCTCTTTTTAATTATATTCACATCCGGATCAGCTCAGGGTTTCTGCCTTTTTCAAAGTAAAAATTTTTTAGAAGAATTGCGGAGATCCAAATTTCAACTATAATATAATAGTGCAGATAAGCATCACTTGCATTTGTGCGAAAGCAATACTTATTACAACTTTTAAAAGCTATAGAAAAAAAAAGGTTCAATCGTTAATAGATACTAATTCTGTCCTAACTTTCTTAAATAAGCAACGTGAGACACAATAGCATGGCGCATCTTAGGATACTCAATATATTTTATCCCATATTCCTCACAGGTTTTTCTTATTATTTTACTTATTGCGGGATAATGAACATGAGATATTTTGGGAAATAAGTGATGCTCTATTTGAAAGTTTAAGCCACCCACTAACCAACTGATCAATTTATTTTTAGTGGCAAAGTTAGCTGTAGTTACCACCTGGTGTATTGCCCATTCATTTTCAATTTTGCCTGAAGGTTCAGCCGGCAAAGGAAAATCCGTATGCTCTACCGTATGTGCTAACTGAAATACTATACTGATTACAAAACCCGTAATCATGCTTACGAGCAAAAAGCCCACAAGCCATTTAGCGAATCCCAATATATAAATAGGAAGTGCAACTACCATAAAAGCATAAATTATCTTGGCCGCCCAAAAAGCTATATGTTCTTGCAGTGTCATTTTTCTTATTGGAACAGTCCCGATTTTCTTTTTAAAATATTTTTTATAATCAGTAACAAATATCCACATTATGTGTAAGAGAGTATACAAAAACCAAAAGTAATAATGTTGAAACTTATGAAGCTTAAGCTTTTTTTGTGTTGATGTAAATCTCAATAACGGGCCTGCTTCAATATCATCATCAACGCCATCAATATTAGTGTAAGTGTGGTGAATAATGTTATGTTTCATATTCCACATTATGGCACTGGCACCTAAAAAATTAAGTGAAAACCCTGCAAGTTTATTTAAAATTTTATGTTTACTAAAACTGCCATGCGCCCCATCATGCATTACATTAAAGCCGATAGCAGCGGTAAAGCCTCCTAATAAAATACATTCGGGAATACAAAGCCCCCAGGCTGGTGTAAAAAACACAAGATGAATATATAAAAAAATATAGCATGCAAAAAATATTATACCCTTAAATAACAAGGCAGTATTGCCGGTTGAAGGTTTTTTAATATTTGTAAAATATTCATTTACTCTTTGTTTAAGGGCTATATGAAAATCTCCTTTACCTTGTAAAAATTTAGGGGTTGCCATTTTTTAATTATTGTATTTGTTATTGTAATCAGGTATTCTCTTTAATTAAATCATCAAATGATCTTATCCCGATCATTTTTGAGGATATATAACCTTCCGCATATTTTACACCAATCATTTTGCCAAACATTTTTGATCTGTAAATCACACTATCTAAAAATTCCGGAGAAGATATATATGTTTTAGGCTCTTCATCCGTTATTGCTTCACTATTAAAAAACTGTGTCTTAAATGCTTTTATTGCTTCTAATTTTTTTTCAAAAACATCTGTAATATCTATTACAAAATCAGGCTGAATAAATCTATCCTGAATATAATGAAAAACATATTTAGGCCTCCATTCAGCTTGTAATGTACTTCCGTTTTCATCTTTGCCTGCTGAATGAGTAATAATTTTCTTAAGCCCGGATAAAAAAGCAGCATCTGAAACTAATTGTGAAGAACGTCCGTGATCCGGATGACGGTCTTCAGGGGCATTACATAAAACAATTTCAGGCTTATATTTTCTAAGACAAGTAATTATTTTTAGCTGATTCTCTTTATCATTTACAAAAAACCCATCAGCCATCGAAAGGTTGTCTCTTATATCTGCATTCATTATTAGTGCTGCATCTGCCGCCTCTTTTTCCCTGGTTGCCGCATTTCCCCGGGTTCCTAATTCACCTTTTGTAAGATCAACTATACCAATTTTTTTGCCATTCTTTTTTTCTGTAAGCAGAGTTCCGGCGCAACTTAATTCCACATCATCCGGGTGAACACCAAATGCCAGTATATGTAATTTCATTAATAATAATTCAGCTAACTATTATACACTCTCAACAACGTAGAAGTTATATAAAAATTGGGCAAAGATAAAGTAACAGCAGTGATAAACCTACCTTTTAACTATTCATACATTTATCCGGCATAACCATACATTCTTTGTACCTCTTTTACAAAGTGTTCTATCTCGGCATCGCTTCCCTTTGCATCATAAGGTTGTTTAAGGTTGCTGCCAAAAAAGAAAGCTACTGTTTGCCAAAAACGGGCTGTAAATCCTCCTTTTAATTCTTTTACAATATCATAGCAGTTATTGCCTTTGGTTTCGCGGTTTATAAGCTTCATTAAAATTTTACCCTGGTAAACAGATAAATTAGTAAGCGGGTCAGTAAATTCTTTTTTTAATTCTCTTTCCCGGCTGTTGATATATTTTCTTATTAAGGCTTTATCATTAATACCGGATATGTGCTTGTTGATGTCATTAAAAACAATAGAGGCCCTTCTGGCATACGGATAGGTTACATAAACTGCGTTACGCAGTCTTGTCCATTTTGCCTTTGCTGACAAGTTTTTTTCAAAAGAATATACGTATACTCCTGCTAAAACTTTTGCTTCTATAGTGTCGCCCTCAAAAACAACTGCAGTTCTTATCAAAGTATCATTATTACCAAAACGGGATTGTGCGTTGGATTTATATTGAATAAATATTAGCAGAAGTAAAACCAGGAATCCTGTTTTAAGATCAGCATTTAAAAACCTTTTTTTCATTGACCTGTAAATTTATGCTAATAAACCTTTTTTTATTGTAGAAAAATGTAAAAAATTATCAAAAAAATATTGCATTAGTTGGCCAGTAAAAACATATAGAAAAGGCCGGCGGTAATAGCAACCAATGCCAGTGCAGCTACAAGGGGTTTTGCTTTTACCCGTTTCATCAGGGAAAGAGTAATTCCTGCAACCATTATTATCAAACCGAGCCAAACAAAATTTATATAAGGAAAGATATATGCTTTTAGAGTTACGAAATCTGCTGGTATATCAGATTCCTTCACTGTTAGCTTAAATTTATTTTTATCAGTTAATCCCGTCAGCCTTAAAAAGAGATTCTGGCTAAAAACCGTATCATCTTTATAAGCGATCTCAAAATTCTTAATAAACAGTAATGGGTATGCCTTATAGCTTGTTCCTGTATTGCCAAACACAGTTATATATGCAACCAGTGCAGTATCTGAGGGAGAAAAATGAAATCTCCCGTTATCCGGATTTTTCGATACATCATTTAAAATTAAAAATCCTTTGGAATAAAAAAGGGTATCTCCTATTTTCATCTCATGCGTTCTGTATTGGGCCGTATCTATGTTACTGCTTTTATCGGGTAATGACGAAATGTAGGTAAATACATCATGAAATAAGTAATGTTTTATATCAGGATTTGAGCTAAGGTTATTATCCTTCATTTTATATACATCAGGCTTTAGCGAAAAATTCTCTAATAGTTTCCCTGAGGTCTTGTCTTTTTTTTCAACTAATAAAGTAAAAAAAGTTCTGCCTTTTTCTGTGGCAGCTGAGTCTCCCTGGTAAGTTAAAGTGTACTCGGCCATTTGTGTGGGCACTTCTTTTAACAGGGTTAAATTTTCCATCGGATCTTGTAAACCCCTGCCGGTAGGGTCTTTGTCAAACGGAATAAATAAACCTGTTTTTGTATTGTCGCTTATTACCCGTTTGTTAGCAGATGAAACCAGCATACCTGCGATCATGAGGGCAAAACCAACGTGGGAGATTGCGGCTCCGCCCGCCTTTAAATTTCCTTTTAATACGCTCCATAAATAACCGGCATTGGCTGCTACTGAAAAAATACAGGCAAACAATGCAAGGTAGATAGCTGCCAAAAATCCAACTCCCTGTTTTGTATAATCTATAGAATAAAAAATAATAAATAAACCCATTGCTACTGCTGAAATAATTAATGGCCATGCAATCTTTTGTAAAAAATATTTTTTATTCGTTTGCCTGTATTTTAAATACTGACTAATGCCTGTAAGAAGACCTATTATTACTGCAATCATTACCATCACTTTATTATAAGTAAACTCCCTGTCTTGAGGGTCTGCAATATGTTTATTAAATATCTTATTATATACGGGTACTGATGTAACCGCTATTATAAACATCGCGGAAAGAAAAAATATCAGTGATCCGATAAACATCCAGAATTCACGGGACAAAGTATTTTCTTCAGCATGAATTGCCGGTAGCTTTTTATAATTTATTATGTAAAGAAATAATAATGGAACAGGAAGTGCAACTGTAAACAAACCGATAAGCATGTTTGTAGCTATACCAGCCTCAGTAAAAGAATGTACAGAAGTGTCACCCAAAATTCCGGTACGTGTTAAAAAGGTAGAGTATAAAATAAATGCAAAGCTTAAAATAATAAAAAAATAAGCTGCTCTTAGCGAGTTGCCAGTTGCATTAAATATAGCCATACAATGCAATCCGGCTATCATTATTATCCACGGTACAAGTGAGGCATTCTCAACAGGGTCCCATGCCCAATACCCCCCGAACGATAAAGATTCATAGGCCCATTTTGCACCCATCATTATGCCTGTGCCTAAAATACCAGCGCTGAATAAAGCCCATGGCAGCGCAGGTTTTACCCATGCACCAAATTTTTTTGTGATAAGTCCTGCATAAGCAAAAGCGAAAGGAATTATTGTGCTGGCAAATCCTAAAAATAATATTGGCGGATGAATGACCATCCAATAATTTCTTAATAAAACATTAAGGCCAATTCCACCTTGAGACATTAATATTTGTAAATAATCAGATTTTAAAAGATGCGTCTTAAAATCCTGAAATACAGGGGCATTTGCTAAATCCAGCTCATTCCTGGTTAACACAAACGGGCTGCTTCCTATTCTTACATCAAAAATATAAATCCCCAAAAGCATTATCATAATAAAGCACTGGGCAAAGTTTATTACTGTCATCACAGGTGCTTCCCAATCTTTACTTTTAAAAATAAGTATGATACCCAATACACAATGCCAAATGCTCCACAATAGAAAGCTGCCTTCCTGGCCTTCCCAAATGCAGGCCAGCAAATACTTTGGCTCCAATTCTATTGAAGCATGCTTATACGCATACAGGTATTCAAAATAGTGATTGGAACAAATAAAAAAAATTGAAAGGAATACTGCCAGTATTGAAGCTATTTCTATAAAAAAAGTAGTTCTTGCATAACGGATCCACAATTTTTTTTCTTCAGGAAGTACAATTTTAGATGCTTTAAAATAAGCTATCGTTGAAAGAATTGAAGTAACAAATGCAAGCACAACAAAAAAATGCCCTATTTGCCCGGCTAATAAGTGTTCAGCTTCAAACTTCATGTTTTGGTATGTGCGTTATTGGCGGCTAACAGATTTTTCAAGCTGCTTTTTTTCATCTTTATATTTAGAGGGGCACTTAAGTAAAATATTATCACATTCAAAAACATCACCCTGCATTTTTCCTTTCAAAACCACTCTTTCACTTTGCTCAAGTTCTGCAGGCTTTGCGTTACGGTAAATAACTTTGGTTGAACTGCCAACACTGTCAACTGCATAAAATGATAAATAATTGGGGTCTTTTAAAGCATCATATAACAAAGGTTGTCCCTTATCAAGTTTGGCAATAAGATGCACATATTTTCCCTGCTTTTGCCTGGCAGATTGAATAGTATCGTAAGTTGAAAAATCAACTGAATATATCAGCAAAGCGCCTATAGAAACAGCAATGCCTATTAAAATAAAAATGTGTTTGGCCTTCATGAAAAATGCTTTGTTTTAGCAGACGCAAAATTAATCTAAAAACTTTCATAAATCGCCAGCCAAAATCTATAACGTTAAAACAATTTACTGCTACTTAACAGCAGGTTAAATATATTTTTTTGCGGTATAATTTTAATCTCTATATATCGTTTGATGTACAGTGTATTATATTTGCACCGTTTTTGCTAAAAGATAAGTTTAGTAAAGAAAAATGAACCTATGACAGATATTTCAAATTTTAATCCCAATTCCGTAGGGAACTCAAACAACAATATTTTTGGATTGCCTTTTACAGAGGAAGATGCCTCTCTGATTTTATTGCCTGTACCCTGGGAAGTAACAGTAAGCTATGCAGCGGGCACAGCAAGGGCCGCGGAACACATGTGTAAAGCCAGTCTGCAGATTGATCTTACTGATCCTGACGTTAAAGATGGCTGGAAACATGGATTTTTCATGCGCAGCATTGATAAAAAGATTTTGATGAAGAGTGATTACCTGCGTAAAGAAGCCGAGTTGTATATAAATTATATTTCATCAGGGGAAAAAGTTGAAGACAATAAGTTTATGTGTAAAACCCTGAAAGAAGTAAATGCTGGCAGCTTGTTTTTAAACTCATGGGTTTATGAACAAACAAAAGAATTATTAAACAATGATAAGCTGGTAGGACTTGT
Source organism: Ginsengibacter sp. (assembly GCA_039922095.1). Lineage (GTDB taxonomy): Bacteria > Bacteroidota > Bacteroidia > Chitinophagales > Chitinophagaceae > Ginsengibacter. The sequence continues at coordinate 8,209 of JBDSAQ010000084.1, forward strand.
AGGGGGTGACCATAGCACACCTTTTGGGTTTTATAAAGCAATTGCCGAGAAATATGAAGACTTTGGCATTTTGCAAATTGATGCTCACTGCGATTTACGTGATGCTTATGAGGATTTTAAATATTCACATGCTTCGGTAATGTATAATGCTTTAACTGAAATTCCACAGCTTAGTAAATTAGTGCAAGTAGGTGTTAGGGATTATTCAGATTCGGAAGTTGAATATATAAATAATAGTAATGGCCGCGTAATAACTTATTTTGATAAACAGATAAAAGAAAGATTATACGAAGGGGAAACCTGGAGGATAATTGTGGATGAGATTGTAAATCAATTACCAGACAAAATTTTTATCAGCTTTGATATTGATGGCCTTGATCCCAAACTTTGTCCACATACCGGAACTCCTGTACAAGGCGGCTTTGAGACGGAACAAATTTTCTATTTATTTAAAAAAGTATTACAAAGCGGAAGACAATTAATAGGTTTCGATTTGAATGAAGTAGGTATAAGCCAGGATGAGTGGGATGAGAATGTAGGTGCAAGGGTGTTATTCAAGTTATGTAACCTGATGGTTGCTGGTAATAGTTATGCAAATGCAGGAGTTTAATATTGAAATTAAAAATGAGAAAATAAAAACCTACCGGCTAATTACGCTCTTCATTGTAATTTTAAATGTGCTGTTCTTTATCTCTTCCTTGTTTGATATCAGCCAACGGAAAAGCGCTTTAATCTCTCTTGGTTTTATCTTATTATATACAGTTTATAGGCTATACAAAATGAAAAAAGATAAGCAGGCTTTTTTCTTTGACGAATGGATATATTTTCTTCTAATGTTGTTATGGGTTAATAATTATTTGATGGCAATTGCCTGCCTGGTATTATTTCTGTTATACACCATTAGCATACAAAAGATCATTTATAGTTTTGATACCTCTTTTATCAAACAAAAAAACTTTCCCTGGAAAAAACATGAATGGAGCGAACTAAGTAATGTTATCCTAAAAGATAACTTGCTTACCATAGATTTTAAGAATAATAAGATAATGCAGGCAGAAATTAAAGATCAGGATATTAATGAAAAGGAATTTAAGGCTTTTGTAAAGAACCAATTAGGTTATTAACAAGATAAATGAGTGAACCTAACCATAGCCCCTATATTTTATTTTCAGATGGAGAAGGAAATACCTATGAGGATGAAACTCTGTATGCATGTGGTCGCTCGGGCTGGGATGCCTTGCCAATAAGTAAAGAAGACTGGATAGAATTACCGGCAGGAGGAAGCCTATATGAATTACCAGGCAGGCGTGGAATAGGCATAGATGTGCAAACCGGAAAGATGCGGCTATGTGAAAAAGGATGGGCTGTAGCTGCCTTTATACCACCGGCATACACGGGCCTATATTTAGCGCCTTACGAAACTTTGCCTAATGCAGCCCTGCTGCCCTTATTTTGCTATACAGCTATTGGATGGCACAACAAAAAATTTTATGTACCTGCTATAAGAATTGAAAAAGATATAAGACAGGAAAGCATCGGATTTAACCACACAAATATTCAAAATGGTGTAAACGATTTTCTATCCGCATATCCGCATAACCGTTTGGTAAAACATCTTGCTCAAAACTGTTGTCTCACTTATCATTGCCCTGCTGCTAGAAATTATTTTATGGGCAGATGGGAATGCCCTATCCCAACCTCTCCGGCTTGTAATGCAAACTGTATCGGTTGTATTTCTTTTCAGCCTGTTGAAGAAGCAATTACTTCTACACAAGACAGGCTCATGTTTAAGCCTACTGCGGAAGAAATAACTGAATACACTGTTCCTCATTTGGAAACTGCTGCATATCCCATAGTAAGTTTTGGGCAGGGTTGCGAAGGTGAGCCATTACTTATGTGGGAAACTATAAGAGATTCAATTATAGAAATCAGGAAACATACACAAAAGGGAAGCATTAATATAAACACTAACGGCTCAAAGCCAGATGCTGTAAAAGCCTTGTCCGAAGCAGGTTTAAACAGTATACGTGTGAGCACAAATTCAGTAAGAAGAGAGATTTACACACCTTATTACCGGCCTAATAATTATGTGTTTGATGATATTATTGAAAGCCTGAAAATAGTTAATCATTATGGGGGATGGACAAGTATAAATTATTTTGTGTTCCCGGGTATGACGGATAGCGTTGATGAATACGAAGCATTAAGAAAAGTAATAAACAGCACTGGCCTCAAAATGATCCAGTGGCGTAATTTCAATATTGATCCTGATTGGTATCTTGGTAAACTGGGAGTTAATGATACAGGCGAATTCATAGGAATCAAACAAATGATGGAGTTAATAAAAGAGGAATTTCCGGAAATTAAATTTGGTTATTTTAATCCTTCGATAGAAAGAATAAAAGGAAACTTTGAAGAACACTTTGCACACTAAAGCATGGGGTATGGATATTCAGGAGATCTTCAAACACTTCTGTTACCATCAAAGTTTTCCAACTCTTTAGCAACAGCATTTAAAAATGTTGCCCCAAGTGCGCCATCAATAATTCGGTGATCGTAGCTCAGAGATATATACATCATGTGACGGATAGCAATGCTATCACCTTGTGCAGTTTCAATTACAACCGGCCGTTTTTTTATGGCACCAACAGCCATGATAGCCACTTGGGGCTGATTAATAATGGGTGTGCCCATTATGCTTCCAAACGTTCCAACATTAGTTAGGGTAAATGTTCCGCCGCCTGTATCATCAGGGCGTAACTTATTATTTCTTGCAGCATTGGCTAAGCCATTTACCTGTTTTGTAAGCCCGACTAAGTTTAACTGGTCAGCGTTTTTTATTACTGGTACAATTAAATTTCCTGAGGGCATGGCAGTAGCCATACCTATATTAATATCTTTTTTTATCAATATCTTGTCACCTTCAACACTGCTATTGAGCCAGGGATATTTTTTTATACATTTTACAATCGCTTCAATAAATAAAGGTGTAAAAGTTATCTTTTCACCTTCCCGTTTTTCAAATTCCTGTTTCATTTTTTCTCTCCACAAAACCATATTAGTTACATCACATTCAGCAAAACTGGTAACATGAGCGCTGATATTTTTGCTGTCAACCATATGCTTTGCTATCAACTTTCTCATGCGGTCCATTTCAATAACTTCTACATTACCATGGTATGTGGTCAGCTGCATTTGGTGAGGTTCAGGCATTGGATCTTCGCTTAGCATTACCGCCTGTGATGACTGTGGATGAGTTTTTGTGATAGTTTGGGGCTCCTGCCCCCCTGTATCTTTTCTTTTAGCAATAAATTCTAAAATGTCTTTTTTACTCACCCGGCCATCCTGACCTGTGCCAGGTATTTTTTCTAACTCTGACATTGCCACACCTTCACTGGCGGCAATATTCAAAACTAAAGGAGAGTAAAAGCGAATACCGGAACCATTGGAAGTATTAGGCTTAGCTGTCGGCTGGTAGGGCACTTCATCAGCCATTTTTGCTTCCTCGTATTGATGAGATGAACCAAAAGAGTGCCTCGTTGATTCAATTGATTTATTATCTGTTTCAATATTTACTTTTATTCTTGCTATCACCTTACCCACCGACACAACATCATTCTCCATGAATAATATCTCTTCTAAAATTCCTTCTACCGCAGAGGGTACTTCACTATCAACCTTATCTGTTGCAATTTCCAAAACAGTTTCATCCTGAGCCACATGATCTCCTGGTTTTTTTAACCATTTTAAAATAGTAGCCTCAGTTATGCTTTCACCAAGCCTGGGCATTATTAAATCAACAAGACTCATAGTTGCGATGTGTAAATTGAGAGTTGTAAGTTGTAAGTATTAAGTTGAGAGTTATGCATTATAAGTTACAGGGCAAATGTAAATAAAAAGGCTAAGTGTTCGTTACACCAATTAATGACTAATAAAATAAGCAGGCCACCCAAAGTATTTCCCCCATGATTCCATCACTGTAAATCCCAATTAGATTAAATCAATTTTCAGACAATATAAATTTTCGCAAGATATTCAGCGCATTTAATCCTGTTAATTCAATATTTCTAATACGATCAAAACGGAAATGCAGTTTTTGTGTGATGACATTTTGTTTATTTCCCACTGCAATCCACACCGTACCTGCAGGTTTATCTTTTATACCTCCATCAGGCCCCATAATACCCGATACTGCTATGGCATAATCAGCTCCTATTCTATTTAAAATTCCTGAGAGCATTTCCTTCACCGTCTCTTCACTTACAGCGCCAAAACTTTTTAGTGTTTCTGATGATACATTTAAAACCTTTTCCTTTACCTCGTTATCATAACTAACCACACTTCCTTTATAAAAAGCAGAAGAACCTGGTATGGTAGTTATAAGATGTGCAATATAGCCACCAGTACAGCTTTCAGCAGTTACAACAGTTTTATTTTTCTTAATTAATAAATTGCCAACAACCTTTACCATCGGCTCATCTTCATTGGTAACAATATATTCTTTAACTAAAGATTGAAGGGTAGTGAAGTAAGATTCCACCTTATTTTGTGTGCCAATTTTATCAACACCTGAAGAAGTCAGCCTCAACCGGACCATACCGTATGAAGGCAGGTAGGCCAACTTTATTTCTGCAGGTAATACTACTTCAAAGTTTTTAAGCTGTTCCGCTAAAAAAGATTCTCCAACGCCTGCGGTAAGTAAAGTTTTATGGATAATGGATGGCAGGGTAAATTGTTGAATAAGCTTTGGTATTATATCATCTGTCATCATGCCCTTCATTTCAAAAGGTACTCCGGGCATACTAATAAAAATTTTTCCATTTTTATTAAACCACATACCGGGTGCAGTTCCTCTTTTGTTTTGAAGTACTGTACATACATCAGGCACTTCAGCCTGCTTCAGGTTACTTTCAATCATCGGCCTTTTAAAAACTTTTTCAAAAAGATATTTTACATTTTGCAGGGCTTTTTCATTAATGATCATGTTTCCATTAAAATATTTACAGAGAAGTGGTTTAGTGATATCATCAGAAGTTGGGCCGAGTCCGCCTGTAATTAAAATAATATCTGCAAGCTTACTTTCTTCATCGAGGGCAAGCCATATATCATCCCATGTATCACCTACAGCTACTCTGCGTTTTACAAATATTCCTGCCTTATTTAATTCCTGCGCCATCCACGTGCTGTTAGTGTCAATTACCTGGCCTATCAAGAGTTCATCGCCAATAGTAATTATAGAAGTCTTTATGGTTTGCATTGAAATTTTTAAAAAAAGTGTGAGTACTGAACACTAAAACTTTACATCAGCGTAAATATCATCCAGTGAAATGGAATAATCAATTGTATTGATAGATACAGAGGATGCCGGATTAATTATTTCTTCAAACTTCCATGAATCATCATTTTGCCTGCGTGAGATATGGGCATACAGTTTTGTTGAGTCTATCATAATATATTCTTTCACTGATGGTATTAGCACATAGAACATAAACTTAAAGCCCTTATCATATTTTTCTGTGGAAGGGCTGAGCACCTCTATAATAACTGAAGGATTTAAAAGTGTATCGAAATGATCATCCATTAATTCGGGCTCACCACAAACAATAGTAATGTCAGGATACACAAATGAATCGGATGTTTTAAGTTTAGTTCTAAGATCACTGGGAAACACACTGCATGATTTGCCTTTTAAGTATGAACCAGCATTAATAATAAGATTACTTACTATTCTATTATGATTTAAAGAAGCTCCCTGCATAGTGATCATAGTGCCGCGATGCAGCTCATATTTTCCTTTTGAACTCCTGTCTATTTCAAGATATTCTTCAGCAGTAATATAGTTATATTTTAAAGCAGGTTCTTTAAGTTCATTTTCCATAAGTCAAATTTAATATTTTAGTTTTGGAAGATAATTATTTGTTGATGAGAAAACTTGTGTTGATTGCATTAGTGCATGTTTGTTTTGGGGCATTTTCCCAATCAATAAAAGATAAACTTTCATTGGCGATAAAAACACTTGAAAATAATTCCCAATGCCGCCATGGCATTATTAGTTTGTTTGTTGTTAATACTAAAACCGGCTCTGCAATCTTTAATAAAAATGCTGAGATCGGTCTTGCTCCGGCCAGTTGTCAGAAAATTATTACAAGTGTTACAGCATTTGAGTTATTAGGGAAAGAGTATACCTATAAAACAACTCTTGGTTATGATGGGGAAATTACAGGCGGAAAGTTGGCCGGAAACATTATTATAACTGGCAGCGGTGATCCTGCCATCGGGAGCTGGAGGTATAAAAAAACCAGGGAGGATATTATTCTTGATCAGTTTAAGCAAGCGATTAAAAATGAGGGTATCAATGAGTTTACAGGCAAAGTAATAACCAACGATTCTAAATGGGAAACTCAAACAATACCCGGAGGATGGATTTGGGAAGATATTGGAAACTACTATGGAGCAGGAGCCTCGGGGCTTAACTGGCGTGAAAATCAATATGATCTTATTTTAAAATCGGGAAAAAGAATTGGCGATTCTGTAAAAATTATTTCAACTGAACCGGTTTGTTTGCAAGGTATAAATTTTATAAGTGAGCTCACCTCCGCCGGAGTTGGTACCGGGGATAATACAATTATATATCTGCCACCCGGTGCACAGGTTGGTTATATTCGGGGAACAATTCCTGTAAATGAAAATCACTTCGTAATATCAGGTTCACTACCTGATGGCGCAGTGCAATTAACATCAACTTTATATAACATCACACATCCGGATTCTTTATCTAAAACTTCCAATTTAAATCAACCAGCTAAAGCACTAACCAAAATATTTTTTACTTATACTTCGCCTTCTCTTGATAGTATTAACTACTGGTTCCTTAAAAAAAGTGTAAACCTTTATGGAGAGGCCCTGGTTAAAACTATAGCTTATGAAAAAACAAAGTTCGGCTCAACCGATACGGGGATAAACATCATTAAGGATTTTTGGAGTAAACATGGAATTGAGAAAACTGCATTAAATATTTTTGACGGCAGTGGTTTATCTCCGGCTAACAGGGTTACCACTAAAACAATAACTGCTGTATTGCAATACGCAAAAAAACAAACATGGTTCTCTTCCTTTTATAATGCATTGCCGGAAATTAACGGGATAAAAATGAAGAGCGGATCTATCGGTGGAGTATTATCTTACGCAGGATTTATAAAAAGTAAAAACGGAAATGATTATACATTCGCTTTTATTATAAACAATTTTAATGGCAGGAGTGCTTCTCTGAAAGAAAAAATGTGGAAGCTGCTTGATATTTTAAAGTAAAATAAAAACAGTAATTGAGATATTGAATTCCCTTTATACCCTACTTTAAGCAGTTGATCTTTATTTTTGATTTTTACTTTTTGATTTATTAACATTTACATTTATCATTAAAAAGAAACTTATGCAAACTCAAAATTATAAAACACACAGGCGGTTTATTTCCTTGTATCATTTTATTCTTTATCCTCTTATACTTGCATGTATTGCAGCATCTGTATGGATTTTCTATATAGCATTTTATTTGGCACAACATGGGAGGTTGATCGCTCTTACAATCGGAGGGCTTAGCGTTGCCTCACTTTTATTATGTTATTATGGAAGATCATTTGCATTAAAAGCACAGGACAGGGCAATTAGGGCCGAAGAAAACCTGCGTTATTTTGTGCTTACAGGTAAATTATTGGATCCCCGGCTAACCACATCGCAGGTGATAGCTTTGCGCTTTGCAAGTGATACTGAATTCCTGATCCTTGCAGAACGGGCCGCAAATGAAAACTTAAAAGCTGAGGAAATTAAAAAGGCAATTGTGAACTGGAAGGGTGATCATTACAGAGCATGATCCTTACACTACATCCTGCAAGAAATTTGAATTTAATTATCAAAGTATTTTGCAACTTTTTCTTTTAATATTTCAGGCATTTGCACTGGCTTCATAGTTTTGGCTTCCATAAAATACAACGTAACATCACCTACATTTAATAATTCATTTTGCTCATTATAAATTTCACTGTGAAAAATTATTTTATGATGATGTGGCATTTCCCTCAATGTTGTCTTAACTGTTATAAGGTCATCATATTTTGCAGGCCTTAAAAATTTACTGTGAATATTAGTTACGGGCATAATAATTCCCATCACTTCAATGTCTTTGTAAGTATAACCAAGGCTTCGTATTGCTTCAGTTCTGCCTATTTCGTAAAACTGTGCATAATGGCCATGGTACACTATCCCCATCTGATCTGTTAATGCATAATGAATGCGAATAGATGTTTCTGAAGTGAACATTTAAATAATTTAAGACTTTATTTTTTTCATTACCATAACAACAAACTTTGATTATTAAAGTGACACCTGCATTCCTAAGCCCCTCCGTGGGAGGGGTTTGGGGAGGCTATTCATTTCCGTATCAAGCTATCAATACTAATTCTCCCGGGACCAGAAAATAATATAGCAACAAACCCTATAAGATATAAAACATCCACTTCGCCCTTGCCAAAGAAATCGCTATGTTTTACAATAAAAAGCGCTACACAAAATGAAATAATTAATGGAACACATGCAAATCTTGTAAATAACCCCAGCATCACGAGAATGCCGCAAAAAAATTCTGCAAAAATTACCAATATAAGAGATAGCCTGCTACCCATATGCATAAAGTCCATGAATTTATATTGCAACGTGTTGAAATTGGAAATCTTATCATACCCATGTTTCAATATTAAAATTCCTAACCCTAAACGTAATATTAAAAGTGCGGTATTAACCGCTCCTGCATGGTACTTTGTTGAATAGAATGCTCTCATAATTTTTATTTTATAATTGTGTTAACATTGTTTTGTGCAATTTAAAGTCTTTTAGGTATTGATGTTCGCTAAAGTTATAAATGATGAGGTTATACTTTGCAGGGCCTGTAACAAGCAGTACCTGCCGAAAAAAATCAGAATAGTTTCTTACATAAATAAATACCCTGATAAATGAATCGCCTTTTTTTTCTTTTTCTTTTGATAATGTCGCCCCCATGTTTTTCTCAATCAAACTTTAATATTACAGATGCTGAGAAGAACTTTAAAGAGGCGAAGGATTTTTTTATCCGGGAACAATACATGTTGGCTTATTCCCTATTAAAAGATTTAAAACAAAAATATCCTGAAAATACACAGACCAGTCATTTATATGTAAATCAGGATATAGATTATTATTACATTGTTTGCGGGCTAAAATTAAATCACCAAATTGCTGAGGCAGAAGCTAAAAATTTTATAGAAGTGGCCAACAATGAGCCCAGGCAACAGATCATGGGCTATAACCTGGCCCGGTATTATTTTATTAAAAAGGATTATGATAATGCAATCATTTACTACGAAAGAGCAGGATATAATAATTTAAGTAATGAAGAAATAGCAGATGCAAAGTTTGAACTGGCATATTCTTATTTTAATTTGAAAAAATTTGAACAGGCAAAACCTTTATTTAATGAGGTTCACCAATTGCATAATAGCAAATATTACTTTGCTGCCAATTACTATTATGGATTTTTAAGTTACCGCGACAGGGATTTTGCAGAGGCTTTGAAGTCTTTTAAAACTGTGGAAGACCAGGTGGAGTATAAGGGGTTAGTGCCTTACTATATTGCCGAAATATATTATTTCCAGGGGAAAAAAGATGAAGCCCTCCGCTATGGTGAGGAAATGCTGAATCGTGGAAATTTGTATTATAAAAAAGAATTGAATTTATTAATAGCACAGATATACTTTGAGAAAAAAGAATTTGCAAAGGCACTGCCCTTGCTGGAAGAGTATGTTGGCAGTAGTGAAAAAGTATCAAAAGATGTACTGTATGAATTAAGCTATTGTTATTACGAAGCTAACCAGGTTGATAAGGCTATCGAAGGCTTTAAACAGCTAAGTAATGAGAAAGATTCACTTGGACAAAATTCAATGTATTTATTAGGTGATCTGTATTTAAGAACAAATCAAAAAGTAAATGCAAGAAATGCCTTTCAATACAGCGCCGGCAATAGTAGTAACCGTAAGCAACAGGAAATATCCAGGTTTAACTATGCTAAATTATCTTACGAATTAGGTTATCAGGATATAGCCTTAAACGATATTAAAACCTTTCTTGATCTATATCCCGCCTCTGTTTATGCAACAGAAGGAAAGGAAATTTTAATAAGCATATTGGCCAATACAAACAATTTTAGTGATGCATTGGCAATGTATGAGTCATTTGATAAGCCAACTCCGGCAATGCAAAAGATTTATCCTAAAATTTTATTTGGCAGGGCAACTGAACTTATCAATGATCAGCAGATAACGCAGGCAGACGAAATATTAAATAAGATATTGAAAGACGCCTATGCAGAAAAAATTTTACCGTATGCTAATTTTTGGAAAGGTGAAATCGCCTATCGTCAAATAAGGTATGATGATGCTATCAGGTACATGAATGCTTATTTGCAAGCAGGCGGTTCACAGGGTGAAGTTACCCCGCAGGCTGCCAACTATATTTCGGGATATAGCTTTCTAAAAAAAGAATATTATAAAAAAGCACAAGAGTTTTTTGACCAGGTTACAAGAACAATTTCTTCACAATCATCGCCGCTGGAGCAGGATGCATATGTAAGGAGCGCTGACAGCTATTTCATGATGAAGGATTACGGCAAGGCTAAAAACATGTATGATATAATACTTACAAATGCACTGCCACAAAGTGATTATGCATTATTTCAAAAAGCTCTTATCACCGGAATCAGCAGCTCTTCGGAAAAAATTAAAATACTAAATACTCTTTCCCGGCAATATCCTTCAAGTGATTTTATTGCAGATGCAAATATGGAAATTGCCAACACTTATATGGCAGATGAAAAATTCCGCGATGCTATAGCTTACTTAAATAATATATTAACCTTAAGTAATCCCAGGGGTTTGCAACCTGTAGTTTATTTAAAATTGGGTCTTGCATATTATAACATGAATAGTAACAATGAAGCATTAAATAGCTATCAAAAACTTGTTAGCTTATATCCCCGATCTGCCGAGGCAGATGATGCACTGGAAAATATGAGAAGCATTTATGTTGAAGAAGGCAGGCCCAATGAATATGTGGAAGTTTTAAAAAAAGCCGGTAAAAATATTTCGGTTTCGGAAGCCGATTCATTAACGTGGTCTGCTGCGGAATTAAAGTATAATAATGGCGATTGCGTAAATGCCATTACCGGCTTCAATAATTATCTAAGTAAATATCCCGATGGGTCTTTTGCCATACAAGCTTATTTTTTAAGGAGCGAGTGTTATGTAAAAAGTAAAGATTTTAAAAATGCAATAACCGGTTATGCAGAAGTAATTAAAAAAGGCAACAGCAAATATGCGGAGCGATCTGCATTGGCTGCATCAAGAATATCTTATTTTGAATTGCAGGATTATACAAATGCAAAAGTATATTTTACCCGCCTGAAAGAACTTGCAACCACTCAGGAAAATCAATTGGAAGCTTTACGTGGCCTGGTTCGCAGTTATTATCAAACTAAGGATTATGCAGAAGCTAATAATATAGCAAAGGATTTACTCAACCGGAGAGGACTTACCACAGATGATAAGGCTGTTGCAAACCTGGTTTTAGGGAAATCATTGCAGATAGCAGATCAATGTGAGCAGGCAATTACCGCATACAAGGCTGTTGCAGCAATAAATAAATCTGTATGGGGCGCTGAGGCTAGGTACGAAATTGCTAATTGTTATTTTAAGCTGAATAATTTGAGCGCCGCAGAAAAAGCAGGCCTTGAGGTAATTAAAGTAACTGGGTCTTATGATTACTGGGTGGCTAAAGCTTATATATTATTGGGAGATATTTATATGCAACAAAAAGATTTCTTTAATGCAAAGGCAACTTATCAAAGTGTAGCTGATAATACCACCATAATAGAATTAAAAACAGAAGCTCAACAGAAATTAGAAAAAGCGGTTGAAGAAGAAAAGACAGAGTCAAAAATTGGGGGATGATTTAAAAGCAAAAAGTAAAAAATGAAAATTTTATATCAGTCATATAGCAGAAAAATCAGAATAATTTTAGTTCTCATTTTTTCATTTTTCATTTTCAATTGCCTTGCTCAACGGGATACATCCAGGAACCAAACTATTGATGTTACGTCATCCTATAAGCCTGCTTTGAAGGAGGTGATTAAAATAAACTTATCCGCATCACCACTGGATACTGATACATTGGGTCGCAAACTCACTTACAACATACCACCTCAGAATTTATTTTTCTCTCATCAGCCTACAAGTTTAAAACCCCTGGCTCTTACACAGGATACTGGTTTAAGCACCGGGATTAAGAATTATGTTAAGGCAGGTTTTGGTAATTTTTCTACGCCCTATCTTAATGGTGCTTTTAGCTTTGGAGATGGCAAAACCAGGTTGCTCAATTTGTATGGTAGTTACATTGCTTCAAAAGGTAAAATCGAACATCAGGATTTCAGCGAATTAAAAATGAAGGCAACAGGTAGTTATTTCACTCCTGAAAATGAGGCTTACGGTAGTATAGGTATCAGCCAATATCAATATTTTTTATTTGGGTATGATCATTCTTTACATACATTTTCTAAAGATGATATAAGAAGAAAATACCAGGACATTTCATTAAAAGCCGGGTATAGAAATACTAAAGAGAATGATTTAAAAATTAATTACGATCCTAATATTGCGATACATGTTTTTTCCCGTGAAAATAAGAGTAATGAAGCCACACTGATACTTAATGCCCCGGTTGAGAAAAAGTTTGGCGATAAAGTATCATTTAAAATTATTGGCCGTGCAGAAATCAATAGCCTGTCTAATAAAACAGGACCATCAGAAATTAAGGTTAATAACAATTTGATACAACTTGCGCCTGAGTTGGTTTATTATTCTGACAGGTTTACTTTTCATGGAGGTATAACACCAACATGGAATAATAATGAGCTAAGTGTTCTGCCAAACATTTATGGAGAAGCACAACTGCAAAACAATATCTTATTGGTGCAGGCTGGTTGGGTGGGCAGATTTATACAAAATTCATTTCGTTCGTTAAGTTTACTAAATCCTTACATGCAGGATCCTGCTACCTTATATAATACCAAAGAGGTTCAGTTTTACGGAGGTATAAAAGCCACGTTGGGTAAGCATTTTAGCTTTAATACCAAAGCGGCATTTATCACCTATAACAATATGCCTTTGTTTGTAAATGATACATCAGATGGTAAAAGTTTTTTCATAAGTAATGAAAGCAGGTTAAATAACCTGCAGCTTCATGGAGATATGAATTATGTAAGTCAGGATAAATTTACTCTTTCAGCAGCTTTAGATTTAAACACTTATTCAGGGTTAAAAAATAATGCCAATGCCTGGCATCTCATCCCCGTGCAGCTAACAGGTTCACTAAGGTGGAATGCTTTTAAGCAGGTATTGATTAAAGGTGATGTATTTGCTTTTTCACAAGTGCCAGCCCTGCTAAAGAACAATGTTGAAAAAAAATTAAAGGGTGGTATTGATATAAGTACAGGAGCAGAGTTTAAGATCACTAATAAATTTAGTGCATGGTTAGATTTTAATAATCTTTTAAATAGAAAATACGAACGTTGGAATAATTATCCCGTTTATGGCCTGAATGTGATTGGAGGTATTATTATGCATTTTTAAATCCTGATGATTTTATTATGCAAATTGTATTTTGCATCTTTAAACGCTATGCTTTCAATAATTACATCTTACTTATTACAAACGGGTAAATGTTCATTGCCGTACATTGGTTTTTTTGATACTAAATATATGCCTGCAGTAAGCGATATTGTAAACAGGCAAATACTTGCGCCCGCAGAAGAAATTTTTTTTTCAGAAGAAACAAATCTTTTATCCACCGACCTGGTGAAATATGTTGCATCAAAAAAAAGCATTTCTGAAAGTGATGCTGCAAACCAGTTGAATAGTTTTTGTAAAGAATGGAAGGGAAAAATTGATGCAGGAGAAACGCTTTATTTTGAAACATTTGGGAGTCTGAAAAGAAATGAACCAGGCAATATAGTTTTGTTGAAGGAAGATATTTATTATTATTATAAGGCAGTGCCTGCAGATCGTGTTCTGCACCAGGATGCGGAACATTCGGTTCTGGTTGGTGATATTGAAACAACTTCAGCAGCAATGAATAAATATTATAGCGAAGAGGTGGTTATTGAAAAAGGCACCTGGGGTGTTGGGGCCTTAGTATTATTTATTAGTGTTCTGATAATGTTTTTTTATAGTTTTTATAACTATAAATTTTCACCTTTATCTGTTGGCAATAGAAATCATTTTTTTGTCAAAACCCCTGTTCAAACACACTTTGAGCTTTCTAAATAAATTACCTGAATTATAGTATTGGATTAAAAACCAACAACACCCAACAATAGTTTGTAAAAAAATAAATAATGAAGATTGTACGATCTGATTGTCCGTGTTGTAAAAGCAAAAACATAACTTTTGTTCTTAAAGCCAAAGATCATACAGTTACAAAGGAGGACTTTGAAATATGGCAATGCAATATTTGCACACTAAGATTTACCCAGTCCATTCCCGGTAAAGATGAAATGGCTGCTTATTATAAATCTGAAAATTATATTTCGCACACCAACACTGATAAAGGGTTTATCAATTCACTATACCATAAAGTGCGTAGAAGAACTTTGATCTTTAAAAAAAACCTGGTAGAGAAAACTACAGGTATAAATAATGGAAAAATTTTAGATATTGGCTGCGGAACTGGTGCTTTTTTGAATACAATGCAGCAAGCCAGTTGGGAGTGTACCGGCCTGGAACCGGATGAAACGGCCATTGCAAAAGCTAAAGATCTTTACAACCTGGATTTACAACATCCCGGGATGCTTTTTGAATTTCCACCTGCAACTTTCGACGTTATCACTATGTGGCATGTACTGGAACATGTACATGAATTGGAAGAATATCTAAATCAATTAAGAGAGCTGTTAAAGCCAAATGG
>JBDSAQ010000085.1:0-3537 GCA_039922095.1 Ginsengibacter sp.
GCCGTGGGCCATTGCCCGGAGCAACTTTTAAGAACGATGGATTTGCCGGCGTTAGTAATTGTTTTGAGGATTGATTAAAAGTGTATATCACCACTTTATCAGTACCAAGATCAGGCGTAAATAAAAAATGTTCATCAGGGGAAAAAACTGCTGAATGAACATGCGGCTTCTCCTGCCTTACCTTATTTACACTGCTTCCTGTATTTTGTATAAATTGGGCAGATGGTTCCAAGGCTCCGTTATTATCAATGGGAAATACTGAAACACTACCTCCGCTATAATTAGCAACTGCTATCCATTTATTATTTTTAGTTACAGATACATAGCAGGGATGATCCCCGCCGGTTAGCTGGCTGTTCATAAAACTTAATGTGCCTGCATCTTTATTATAAATAAAACTACTTACACGTCCTGGTTTATCTCCACCGGTTTCATTAACTGCATATACATATTTGCCATTTTTAGAAACATCAAGATATGAAGGGCTAACCGCACTGTCTGTATTGCCTGCCCACTCTGCTTTACCGGTTTTTGCATTAAAGTGGTATATATAAATACCCTTACTGCCGGAACCGGAATAAGTACCAATAAATAAAGTAAAGGTTTGTGCTTTACTGTAAAGAAAAATGACAGAGAAGAAAAATAAAAATACTGGTTTCATTGTGTTGATTTTTTGCAATATACTTATTCAAATTAATTTAACATGAATATTGGATGTTTGCGGCGGTAATTAATCCGTGGCATAATATTACTTTCAAATTACTTGTTTGCCTCAGCAGATACACTTTTCAGCAGCATTTGTGATATAAATTAAAAATAAAGTTTCAATACTTTTACCTGATCTTATCTATTTTAGTATCTCTCCAAATTCATTATCTTGATTTATTAAAAGTGCTTTCAGTTTATGAGAAAGAAAATACCGAAGTGGAAGAAATATCTAAACGAGATAACTTTCGAATACAGCACTCCTGCTGCAAAAATATTTGATGGTGTTTTACTTTTTTTAATAATAAGCAGTATTACAATAGTGATGCTGGATAGTGTTCCTTCTTTACATTTAAAGCACAAAATATTTTTTCATAAGTTAGAATGGGCTTTTACAGTTTTGTTTACTATTGAATATGTGTTAAGGATCATATCGGCAAAGCAGCCCGGTAAGTTTGCTTTTAGTTTTTTGGGTATTGTAGACTTTATTGCGATAATTCCTACATATCTTACTTTATTAATTTATACTCCCGACATTTTATTGATACTTCGTGTATTACGGCTCCTTCGGATTTTTCGAATTTTTAGGTTAAGCCACTTTTTAAAAGATGTAAATTTTTTAGCGGCAACTCTATACAAGAGCATACAGAAAATTACCATATTTATGATTTTTGCAATGGTACTGGTAATTCTGCTTGGGTCTTTAATGTACCTTGTTGAAAAGCCGGAGAATGGATTTACCAGTATTCCGGAATGTGTTTATTGGGCTTTGGTAACCCTTACTACAGTTGGGTATGGAGATGTGGTTCCTGTTACTATTTTGGGTAAAGCTGTTGCATCAATAGTTATGTTAACGGGTTTTGTAATTATTGCTGTGCCATTGGGTATTGTTACAAATGAAATGGCCAAAGCAATGCGAAGCCGCGATGCTCATACCGGAATTTGTAAGGCATGTAAAATGGATGGCCATGATGCTGATGCAAACTATTGTAAGTTTTGCGGCGAAAAATTTAATGCTATAAATAAGAAAGTGTAACGTTTATTAATAAATGCTAAATGCTGAAATTAAAAGTTAACAATTTTGATAGTATTCATCTTACCTGGTTTAAACTATTATAGGCATCTTGTTAAAAAATTCAGGATTATGAAAAAAATAATTTTATTAAATATCTTATTGGGTATTGGTGTTGTATTATTCGCTCAAAATCAATTTGTTTCAAATCCCTTTCCCAAAACCATTAATGTTACAGGAAGTGCGGAAATGGACATTGTTCCTGATGAAATTTATGTTCAGGCAGATCTGAGAGAATATAAAAAAGGAGGAAATAAATTTGATCTTGAAACTATTAAATCGAATTTTTTAGCGGCGTGCAGGTCAATAGGGATCCCGGACTCTTTAATTAGTATTGCCTCCTATGAAGGTAATAATTATAACTATTGGCGTTGGAAAAAAAAGAAGGATCCTGATATGTATGCAAGTATATCCTACCAGGTAAAATTTAAAGACTCTAAAAAAATGGATGAATTGATTGAAAAGCTGGATGACGAAGCTACGGCCAATTTCCAAATTGTAAAAACATCGCACAGCAGGATACAGGAGTTTAGAAAGCAGTTAAAAATAGAGGCAGTAAAACAAGCCAGGCAAAAAGGGATTTATTTAACTGAAGCTATTGGTGAAAAATTAGGGGAAGCAGTTACTATTAACGAGCCTGATGAAAATAGCGTGTATTATTATACGCTTAATAAAACATCAAACACTACTTTAAACCAAAGTAAAGCGATGGATAGAAGCAGTGCCAATGATAATGCAGCAATTGACTTTAAAAAGATAAAACTAAAATATGATGTCACTATTTTGTTTGCTTTGAGATGATGAAGAATAACCGAATCAAAGCCTGCTAAAGGCTGATTCCTTACGGGCTTTCGCACTATCATCAAAGCAATTATTATAGAAGCAAATAGCTCCTTAAGTCGTATGATTGCTGCATTTAAGGGTTTGGAGGGTGCAACAAAAACAAAAAGCCAACAGCAAGATTATTGAAAACATTGAAGTTGATGTAGTTTAATTTAGAACCAAATTTGGTAGTTTGCATATCCTAGAATACGCAAATAACAATCGTTAGCTTTAATTTAAAACAGTTTTCAAATTACTCATACCCATGCAAAAGCATCTGTTGTTATTTCTATTTCTTCCTTGTTTATCTTTTTGTCAACAGCCTGCAATTACCAAAAGCAATAATTACATCTATCCTGACAGCACCTGGCAATTTATAAACGATTCACCTAAAGAAGGTTGGAGCAATGATAGTATAAACAAACTAAAAAGATTTATTATTGACAGTACAAAGTATGAGTATGGAAGACAAACGCCAACCGACTTATATTTGAAAGTTTTAGACAAATTAATTGCTGCTAAAAAAGACAGGTAAACCACCGCTTGATATCGCCCAATAGTTGGGCTCGACATGGTTTAATATCCGCAGCAGTAACTCCCTGGTGCTTCAGTTTAGGGCTTGGCTAACAAAGCCAAACTTTGGTTCTTAATATTTATCTTTATCAAGGCCAGGCGGCGGTTCGGTCAGACGAATTTCAATTCCCAACCCATCGGCAATTCTTGTAATTTGATACAAGGCAAACGATTACCCTACAAAATGACGTACGACTTTTTTGCTACTAAATCAGACAAAATAAAATTGCTGGACTTCTTATTTAGTGTCTGCAAGAAAAGTCTGTAATCTAATACAGACAAAGGTTTCACAGGAAAATTATTAATCAACATATGTTGATAAGTGTTGATTTTGCTGGATTTGAGTATCATTTTTGCACCTTATT
>JBDSAQ010000086.1:0-7808 GCA_039922095.1 Ginsengibacter sp.
AGTTGCCTGATTTTATTAACAACACAGATTCGATGTTTATTGATGTGCATGGAAATCAGACCCAGTTACTTGCCTGGAGTAAATGTTTTATCAAAAGCAATATGGATTGCGCCACTTGCCACAATACACATGAGAACGAACGCGGGAACATAACATTATATAATGAACGATGTAAAACATGTCATACAACTACCGAGCATAATTTAACTGCAAATGGAAGTATGCAATTAAATAAATTTATAAATAATAATTGCGTTAACTGCCATATGCCAACTCAGTCGAGCAAAAAAATTATAATGCAAACATCTGGCAGTGGCAGTATGTTTTCAGCAGCGGCGGTAAATCATAGAATTGCAGTATATAGTGAAGAAACTAATAGGATAATGAAATTGTTTCATAATTAGTGAAGTGGCCCGATTTTATAAAAGAAGCGTGGCTCAACTCACTTTGTACTTGCAGATTGTTTGGGCGGTTTTTATTGAAGCGAAGGCTCGGAGTCACAGACTATGAACAGCAAGGGGGCCATCTCCCAACAATGAGAGAGTAAAACGAAATGTAATTTTAAATATCTTTATAAAAACTACATCATGAGCCCGCAGGAAATTCAAAAACTTAAAAGCACCATTTATCAAAAGGTGGAAGATCTGGATAATGAATCTGCTTTACAAATGGTTGAAGAAGCAGTTACTGCTTATTCTTCATCTTCTCAAAAGGAGATACTTGATGAACTAACTCCTGAACAATTACTGTGTCTACAGCAATCCATTTCCCAGGCAAAAAAAGGCGAAACAATTTCCAATGATGAAGTAAAGCAAAAAGCTAAAGAATGGCTCTCAAAATAGAGTGGACAAAAAATGCTTTAGCCGATTATGAACAGGTGATTGATTATCTTTTGAAAGAATGGTCAGTGAAAGTAACCGCTGATTTTATTGATAATGTTGAAACGAGAATTTATAATCTAACAGGTTCCCTAAACTTGGTATAGCATCAGTTAAAGATCCTTCAGTCCGATCAATAATACCTACAAAACATAACAGGCTTTACTACCAGGTCACCTCCTATAAATTTTGATATTGGATATTTTTGATACCAGGCAAGAGCCGGGAAGAGATAAATATTGAATGACTATTAGTGAAAGCATGGCAACAATGCACCTCTCATTGAGCATTCAGAGATACTTTAGGCAGCTTTTATTGTAGCGAAGGTGTTTCGTGGGACACGAACCACGGCAAGGGGTGGCTCAACTCACTTTGTACTTTCAGATTCATTGGGCAACTTTTATTGTAGCGAATTATTTTGATTACAAGACCAGCAATTGCAAGAGCAGCTATTTTAAAAGTACTTCAATTTCTGCTGCAATCTGAGCGATTACTTCTGTGTTTTTAATTTTATCATCAATGCTATACACAACATATACCTGCCCACCATACTTTTTAGTAAAGTTTATAAAGCTTGCTTTCATTCTTTCCGTAGCAGAATAATTTCCAAAGTTGGAATGAATAGTTACAGGTTTAATTTGAATTCCAAATGCTTTATCACCAACCCATCCCAAATAATCAATGTCACCTGCATGATCTAATTCTGGATCACTTTCTTCAAATTTTACATTTGGAAATTCCTTGGCAAGGTTATCTTCAATAACAGATTTTTCTCTGATAAATCCATCGAATGTTCTGTTGAGTGTCAGGTTGAAAATATAATCTACGCAGTCTTGTAATGTAAGTTGATTAAAGGCTTCAGTCCACTCGGGAATAACAATTTCCTTGATCTTGATGTAGAGCCTTTCGCCTAATTCTTGTAAACTTTCTTTTGTAATTTTTGTTGGAGTTTTACCATCAGTTAAAGCATTTTCAAAATACCATTGTTCCCATTGCTCAATAGTTTTTGGTTGGCATTGCCGTATCAAAGCCATAACAGTACCAACTTTATTTGGCCTTGATAACTGATATGTTTGTGTTGTATAGTTTAGAACTTTTTCTTTTTTCCCGAATTCTTTTGAAAATCTTTTCATTACTTAAGCAGTTTTCTGATATAATTTCTGGTCTGTATTGCATCCATAATTATTTCTTTAAAGTTGTATAAAAAACCATTTACTACAGTATTGTATAAATCTTTATATTCTTCGGCTGTTACAACTAAATATTCACCATGAGCAATATTATTCCTTCTTTTAACTAAATCTTCATCAATAGTTAATTCCATACTTCTATCAAATGAAACTCTATAGCGCTTTGAGAAAAGAGATGGATCAATTCCAATCAATACGCATACATCTTCGAAAACCTCGTAATTCAAATTTGCTGTTTTAATAGGACTGTTGGAAGAAAAATGTGCTTGTTTTTGTTTTTCTTCAATAAGAATTTTTACTAGTTTTGAATGTTGTGATAATTTTTTTGACTTAAGTAAAAGTTCAATTTCGCTCCTTAAAGCAATGCCAACAAATGCATCATTTAATTCTTGAATTTTAAGATTTTGATAGGTTACAAATTCATAGTATAGATCAGAGATTTTTTTTACAAATCCTTCCCAATGGGCATAAAGTAATGCAGTACCAGCTCTAAGCATTCCGTCTTGCGCTTTTCCTTTTGTAAGCAAGACTGAGTTTTTGAAATTGGAAAGTTCGGTTATTCTCCAAGCATATTCTTTTTCAATTGCATCATATAATAATGATGGTGTTCTTGGCTCTGTCATTTCTTGAAGTAGGCTTTTCCAAATTGGACAGTTTGAGGAATTCGAGAACTTGTATTTGCTGCTTTTGGAATAGAGGTTTCAATCCCTTCAATTTTATCCCTCAACAATTGTATATCACCTTCAGAATAATCATCTATGTTAGAATATAAGCCAATTGCAATGGCTTCAAAATAAGACTCAAGAAATTGAGTACCACGCCCCCCCTTTTTAAAGACTTCTATTCCTTTTGCAGCATTTAGTAACACAAATGTTTTCAAAAAAATATCCCTTTCTTTTTCTACGTCAAATATTCCTTGTTGTATTCTTTGTATCAAAGAATCATTATCATTATATATGAAATTATCGTTGATAAAATCATCAACCTTATAAATTGGTTTATTAGCATATAACGAAAAGATGAATAATCTTAATACTAATTCATAATGATATTTCTCATCTTTCCATCTATCTGTTAAGTCAAGACATTCAGTATAGTCGTTACTCTCTCCTAAATCTTTTAACCATAGATATAATTTTTTATCTAACATGATTAATACGGCATTTCTATATTCCTGTCCTGATAAAACTGATGAATAATTTAACCTTTGAAATACTTCGAATTTTGCATTTGGATGTGAGGTACTTTTAATTATTTTTATTTCAATTTTGGTCCTACGAAAATCAATTTGTAAAGGTTCTTTTGGTATATCATTCCATAGAACCCCTTCTAAAGAGGGTAGCATTTTTGTTCGTGTAAGAGTTGAGGCAGGCAACCTCTTATTATTTTCATCTCTAAGCTCTCCCATAAATTCTAAAATTGTAGAAATTCTTTGTACACCATCCACAACTTCCCAAATTCCTTTATCATTTTGATAAACGAAAATTGAGGGTAAAGGAACTCCAATTAAAATTGATTCAATTAGTCTTGATCTTTGATGCTCAGTCCATCTAAATTTTCTTTGAAAATCAGGGTTAATATCAATTTCACCTTCTTTATAATTACTTACAAGTTCTCCAATCGACATTGAATAACCATCCGTTACATATTCTTGTCTACTTTTAATAACTTCTTCTAATAATTGTTCTTGTTGATTCATTTAATTGAAGATTGTAATTGTTGAAATTTATTTTTATACTTGAAATCAATGGTAGTATCAACTTGTACTAATCCACTTTTCAATAAGTGGGCATTTATAAATGTTTTATTTTCTAAATAGAGATAGCACAATAGATTGTTTTCACTATCATACTTGGTGTTATCGTATTTTAAAAAAACTCTTTTACCTTTTGTTTTATCAATTAGAAATTCAGTTGCTTTTCCATTGATCTTCGGATCTTCTTTAATTCCAATCAGCTTTACAATTAATCCATTATTTAATTGAATTTTTTCAGGGTTAATAACCTCTTTAACTGTAAACAGTTCTTCTCTTTGGCTTGAACTTTCTTTATCTATTTTAGAACCGAATTGAAGTTTTTTTACATCAATCTTTTTATCGAGCTTGTGTGGATCTTTAAAAATATAAGGGAGTTTTTGTATCTCACTCTCAAAATCAATTGTAATTTCTTTCTGATGAAACGCTTCATAAGTTGTTTCATTAATATCTGTTTGCGCAGACTCAAGTTTCTCTTTAATGACTGGAAGAAAATCTGCGTTTATTTCAAAGCCAACAGAATTGCGGTCTAAATTTTTTGCAGCTAGTGAAGTTGTTCCACTTCCCAAAAAAGGATCAAGGACAGTCTCGCCAACAAAAGAAAACATTTTAATTAATCGCCGTGGAAGTTCTTCAGGAAACATTGCAATGTGATTGTTTTGCCTTGCGCCAGTAAAATTCCAATGTCCTGCAAAAAAAGTATTCCATTCTTCAGCAGTCATCTTTGATAATTCTTTTTGCTCCTTTAAGGGCTTTGGTGCGTCGCCTAATTTTTTAAAGATTAAAATAAATTCATAGTCAAGTTTTAAAATTCCATTCCTGGGATAAGGATATGAACCCATTTGTATTCCACCTCCTGTCGTATTGGAAGTAGTTACTTTTTGCCAAATTATAGCTCCCATATAATCGAAGCCGATATTTTCGCAGAACTTAATTATTTCTTCCCGAATTGGAATAACCTTGTAGCGTCCATAATAAACCGAACGTGCAAATTGGTCGCCAATGTTTACACAAAGCCTGCAACCATTATGAAGAACTCTATAGCATTCTTTCCATACAAGATTTAAGTGGTTTATATAATTTTCATAACAATCATCAAAGCCGATTTGATTTTTAGTTCCGTAGTCTTTTAGTTGCCAATAAGGAGGAGAAGTTATAACCAGATGGATTGTATTATCTGCTACCCCAGTTAGCTTTCTGCTATCACCATTTATGATTTTGTGATGTGTTTTCAATTCAGTTATTTGGTTCAAATTTAGTTTAAAAAATTTGTTAGCACTGTTGGTGTTATTTTCTCAACATTGGTATGCCGTACAAGTCAGTGACACAACGACTATGATGCTATGGAAACTAAATGCTGGTTAACAAAATATTTTTTATCAGCTTATGAAAACCGTTCCCCGTCTGCAAAGGATATAGGCCCATAAATTTTTATACCTTTAATAATCAATGTTACACCCAATTACCATATTGCCAAATATTCAAAGCAGTGAACCGGTTTTTACTAACACAAGAGTGCCTATAAAAAACCTTTTTGATTATTTAAAAGCGGGTCACACTCTTCAAAATTTCCTGGAGGATTTTCCTTCAGTTGAAAAAAAACAAGCTATTCAGTTAATTGAATGAAGCAAAATTAAAACTACCTGTAATTTCTAAAATAGGTTCTCCACAATCCGCTTGGGTAAAAGCTGCCCAATGAATCTGGAAGTACAAGGGACCCGATAGCTATCGGGTGAAACAACGATGATGCTATGAAATACAAATGCCGGTAACCAAAATATTTACCAGCCCATAAAAACCATTCCCAGTCCGCAAATAAAAACGGTAAGCCCGCCGATGGGATGCATGTAGCGTTCCAGCTTTTCTGTTTTTAAGAATGAGATTCCGTAATAGCCAAGCACTACCATTAGCACCATGGTGGCAAGTGTGCAAATGGTGTAAACGATGATGAGTATCATCATGCCTGCCCACGAATTTTTTGCGGCAGGAAAATAAAGCAGCGGTATCATTGGCTCACACGGGCCTAATAAAAAAACGATGAACATTACCCATGGAGTTACTTTGTGTCTCTCTGCCGGTTGTACCATTTGCCCGTGTTTGTGTTCGTACACGCATATGCTGCCATCTTCATACATGTCGAAATGTTTGTGCGGTTTATTTTTGTCTACACGGTATAATCCCCACAGCCCATAACACAGTCCGAAGAGTAGCATGCACCAGCCGGCAACGCCGCCACGAACAGTTTCCAGCCATTTAACTTTTGACAGCGACCAGCCGATGGCTGCGCCGCCGAGCCCCAGCAGCACTGAGCTCCACACATGTCCGCAGCCGCAAAAAACTGTCCAGAAAATTGTTTTGGGAAATGACCAGCCGCGGGATTTTGATAATGCAATAAAAGGGATGTAATGGTCTGGCCCGGCAAGTGTGTGCAGGCATGCAACGGAAATTGCGGCAACAATTAATATTTGCATTTCAGCCGGCATACTCAAATTTATTTTTGGTGAGATGAAGTGCTGCAATGGTTTTTAAGCAATCGAATAATTGTTCTCCTTTGTAGCCGAGCAGCCGGATTATTATTCCGTTCTTTGGTGCTGCGGTTATGCCAAATGCAATTTCTTTTTGGGCTGATAAAAATTCTGTGATCTCTTTTATTAAAATTTTTATGGATGCTTTTTCGCTGAGGTAAATTAATGTGGCCTGGTGTGTGTAACCTTCCAGTTGCCCGATTGCATTTACATCCACACGTGATGGCTGTACCAACAAATTTTCTTTGATGATGAGTTTGTTGTTGAGAAATATCTCTGTTATGTTATGGTATTTTGAAAAGAGAAAAACTTCGCCGCTGAGTTTTCTTCCGCAGGTTAACACTTCTCCCCAAATGAGATCGCAATTGTTATTCAGAGAGATTTTATTTCTTGCTGTAAAGATTGAGCTCTCATGAGGAACGGATGGATGAGGAATAAAACAAAATGAAGCGTCTTCCTGCAAATGCACTTCCATATTTTGCAAAGCGCCCACTTTCATGTTGAACAATCTTTGATATGATTGCGTTTGTAAATGCAGCGAGCAATTATTGGCTACGTCTATTTTTATGTTGTATTCATCGCCATCTAAAATCCCGGGTGAGGAACTCATTAGCATGAGGCGAAGGGTGTTGTGTTTTTTATCTTCAGTGATGTTAGCGATTTTGAATGGGGTAGTGTGATAAGCTTTCTCCAGGAAAGTAATGTTGTTGCGTATAGCAGTTTGTATATGGAGAGAGGCGATCATTAATTTATTTAGTTTCTTTTCATTGCCACGACCTTCAGGTCGTAGGTAGTAATTTTATTGGATTGGCTTTAGCCTAAATCATTCGCTATAACCTGATTTATGCGTATTGTTTTTTGGCTAAAGCCAAATACGTTTTCTTATTCATCCACGACCTGAAGGTGGTGGCAATTGTATGAATTAATGCTAATTGCTTTTATCTGCCATCCCCGACTACAGATCGTGGCAATTGGCTGGAATAAATTCCCTTTTTTCAAAATTCATCTGCACAATTTTGGTTCGGCAATTCCTTCAAGCAATGCATATTTCTTTATCCAGCCTATTACACTATCCAAACCTTCCATGCTCATAAGATTTGTAAACACAAAGGGATTTCCTTTACGCATTAACCTTGCATCTCTTTCCATCACTTCAAGACTTGCATTTACATAAGGCGCAAGGTCAATTTTATTTATAACGAGCAGATCACTTCTTGTAATTCCCGGTCCGCCTTTACGCGGAATTTTATCGCCTTCGGCAACATCAATTACAAAGATGGTTACATCTGCAAGCTCAGGGCTAAAAGTTGCTGAAAGATTATCTCCTCCGCTCTCAATAAAAATTATTTCAACATCAGGAATACGATTTGCCATTTCTTCAACGGCTTCTAAATTCATGCTTGCGTCTTCACGAATTGCAGTGTGTGGACAGCCACCGGTTTCTACACCAATAATTCTTTCT
>JBDSAQ010000087.1:0-3611 GCA_039922095.1 Ginsengibacter sp.
AGTTTTGGAATGGAGCGTACCGAAGTGCATTGCAGCAGGTGCGGCGGGCATCTTGGCCATATATTTAATGATGGCCCCAAACCTACCGGTTTACGTTATTGTATTAATTCTGCTTCGCTTGTTTTTGAAAAGAACAAATAGTTTAACCTATACCTTCGGTATTTAACTTGCTTTTTATGGTAGAAATTCTCTATGATTATAACGGAAGGGGGCTGCATTTACAATTTTTAGCAGCACGCTAAGAGGTGCTACTCAGGCAGATTATCACGATAATCGTAAGGTAACCAGATATAAAAAGTTGAACCTTTATCTATAATACTTTCAACCCATATTTTACCTCCTTGCCTGGTAATTATTTCTGAGCAAATATATAAGCCAATCCCCATACCTGGGAACGTAGATTGATTTCCGCTGGTAACGCGATAAAATTGTTCAAAAACATGTAACTGTTCATGTGCAGAAATTCCAATGCCAAAATCCTGTACCCCTAACTCAATGCCATCATTCTTTAGTTTTGTGCTTACTATTATCGCATCAGCTTTTGGAGAATATTTTATAGCATTTGAAATAAGGTTATTAATAACCTGGCTTAATTTATTTTTATCACCATAAATTTCCGCAGTGGTATCTAAATGGATTTTTATCTTATGAGATGCACTGGTTTTTTGCATATCCTCCACTACCTCTTTTGCAAGATCATTAAAATCAAAAAAATCTTCATTATATATTAATTTGCCCTGGTGTATTTTGCTTATATCCAAAAGATCTCCAATAAGAGTAGTGAGTTTATTAACCTGTATCCCCATTTTTTTGATCATGCTCAATGCCTGATTTTCACCTGCTTTTTCAAGCAGGCTTTCCGCTATTTGTCCATAAGCTTTAATAGTAGTTACCGGAGTTTTTAATTCGTGGGAAGCAATACTGATAAATTGATCTTTCTGCTGTTCAACTATTTTTTTATCATGTATGTCTGTGGCAGTGCCTATCCATAATCCAACCTCACCCTTATCATTTTTAACAGGCACTGTTTTTAAAGTGAACCATGAGTAGCCACCACTATGTTTTTTAAATCTGCATTCACCAACATACTCATTTTTACTCTCAAATGCTTTTTGCCATCCATTTCCCACAGCTTCCAGATCATCCGGATGGATCACTTTGCTCCATCCGCCCCTATTGATTTCTTCAAGCGTTAATCCGCTCCAGTCTGCCCATTGTTTATTGATATAAGAAATTATTCCATCCAATTCAATTTCCCATACCATATGGGGTATTGCATCTGCAATAAGCTCAAACTTTTGCTGGCCTTCTTTTAATATTTTTTCAGTTTCTTTTTGCTCAGTTATATCAAGAGCAGTACCATAGGTTCGCAAAGCTTCACCTTTGTCATTAAATATTACACTTCCATTTAATCTTATCCAGTGTATAGATCCATCAGGCCATATCACCCGTGCCTCATAAAACAGGGAGCCTGTTTTTCGTGATGTTTCATGTGCTTCATTTCGTAAAAGCACATCATCGGGATGCAATGCGTTCTTTAAATCCTGGTGTGTCCCTTTTATAGATGGATCCAAACCAAATATCTCTGCAAGTCTTGGCGAAAAAATAATACTGTTGTTGACCAGGTCTAATTCATAAGTACCTAATCTTCCCGATTTCACAGCAAGACGCAAACGTTCTTCATTCACTCTAAGCTCATCCTCTTTTAGTTTAGTCCCGGTAATATCGAGAACAGTTCCAATAAATTTTACAGCTTCTTTTTCATTATTAAAAAACACTTTACCCTGTGCCCTTATCCATCTCACACTTTTATCAGTGTAACGAAGTATGCGGTATTCAATATCATAAGCCCCGGTACCGGCAGGGTCCATAGCTTTTTGTATCACACTTTGTGCAAACGAAGCATCTTCAGGGTGAATATGCTCAGAGAATAAAGCATAGTCAACTTCTTTATCTAAAGGGAATTCATATATCCTTTTACATTCATCAGACCATGTGAGCTGTCCTGTTAAAGGAAGAAATTCCCATGTTCCCAGTCCGGTGGTTTCTGTGGCAAGCCTTAGCCTCTCTTCACTTTCTTCTACTTTCTTTCTTGCCGTTGCCTGGGGAGTAACATCAGTTAAAATAGCCAGAATTCCCGCTGCATCATCTCCCTCAAAATATGGCTGAAAAACCAGGTTTAGAAAATAAGTTTCTTTAACACCATTTTTCAGGAAGACAGCAGGGCTTTCATTTAAAAAAATTGTTTGCTTATCTTTTATAACCCGGTCAAGTACTTCAAGATATCCCTGAATTTCTATTTCCGGAAAAATATGGGTAATTGGTTTTCCGATAACGCTGTTTCCTCTGCCAGTTAATTTAAGAAATGCTGTATTGGCAAGTTCTATCCTGTGATCTTTGCCTTTTAATAAACCAAACCCAACAGGGGCCTGCATAAAGAGATTATAAATCTGCAGGTTTAATTTATGTTTATCGGAAGCACTCATATTTATTGAAGGTAATATCTTTCAATAATATTATAAGTTTAAAGCTTAAAATTCACATTTGTCACACTCTCATGTACTTATACTTTTGCATAAATTGATACATTCCAAATCACTCATGTTATTTATGAATAAGGCATCTATTTTGTCAATTCCCAAAATCCATTAGCAATGTGCAGGCCCACTTAAAAAGAGGAAAGTCCTGCCCAAAAAAGTATTGCAAATATAGAAACCGCAATTGCTTTAAACATAGCACCATTAACTTACTATACAAACTCTTTGGAATCAATAATTTTATCTTTGCAGCCTGTGATTTTACACGTGTGGAACTTTTTAATTACAATTTATTCCTGCTATACATTACAAAAGCTATACTATGGATTATCTGAAACAGCAGAAGGAGGCAAATACTTTTTTCGGAAATCAAAAACTTTTTCTGATGCACCATTTTTTTGAAGATAGTCTAATTTTTCAACTGCTTCATCTATGGTAGGTAAGTGACTTTTGGGTATCCACCACATAGCTGTATAAGCTTTTCCAAAAAGTTGAAACCATGCTTTGCGGCGTTTTAAAAAACCTGAATGGAAAGATTTATACATAAAATTTTCGAGTGACTCAATATTTTGCCAAACTGAGACATTGATGATTACCTGTTCATCATTATACGGATTAATGCTTGTTGCATTATTAGTATCATCTTTTAGCCTCCATACAAAACCTGCACTACTTTCGGCAAGAGCATTAACTCTATCTAAATTGTCAACAAATTCCTTCATAACCGGATCATTGATGTTAACCCCTTTCATTCTTGCAATATTAATTTCAGCAATTTGATATTCACCCATGTTTAATAATTTAGAATACACAGATAAAGGTATGTTTGAAATTAGTCGTGCTGCCCATTTTCTTTCTATTATACTGCTGATATCACGGCCGTTTAGATCAAGCTTTAGTTGCCTTTTTCTCAGGTTGTAGTTTCCTTCTGTGGTTGTAAGAATATGAAAATTATTTGTTTTTGTATCAAAATTTTTATAACTAAATGATAGTTTTAAAAGCTCAGATCAAGGGGGAATGATAACTCCAATATTAATAAATATTTATACTGTATATAATTTATCTCTCCCCAAG
>JBDSAQ010000088.1:0-7714 GCA_039922095.1 Ginsengibacter sp.
TAATGCAGGGTTCTGGCATTGTTGCCGCTTGCAACAATACTTTGATAGGCGGTCCCTGTAGCCCGTTGCGATAAAAATGAATGACATATTTCAGCTTCAATTTCATACTCCATTACTCCAGGTTTTATAAATTTTAAAACTCTTCTGAAAGTAGTATCTGTAATGTCCATTGCTTTTTGAATCACCCCAATTTCAAGTGAAGCTTTTATTGCTCTTAATTCTTTTAAAATTTTGGCGCTACGGCGGTAATTATGCAAAGGGTATAGCTTGTGCATTTGATTTGCATACCTGTAATCTCTTACCTCAACATAATTTGATTTTCTATCGTTTTCGTTGGTATTTAAATAAATGATATCTGCCAGGTGTACCCACGGCTGTAACATTCCTTCAAGTGAATCAAGCCAAATAACAGATTTTATTCCTGATATAGATTGTGCTTCAGTTACACGCAATCTATGCCCATTCCATTTCTCTTTAAGTTCGTCAGGCCTTGTCAGCACAAGCACTTCCCGGTATTTGGGATCGGGATTAGAAGGGAATATAATTAGCATAGTATCTTCCTGTTCGATACCTGTAAGCCAGAAAAGATCTGCGTTTTGCTTAAAAGGATATAATGAATCGCCATTTGTTAGCAACTCATCATTACTGTTAAAAATGGCAATGGAATTTTTCTCCATCATCTCAGAAAAACGTTTTCTGTTATCAACAAATATTTCAGGGTTTAAAGGGAGATACTTCATTTATATTCTTTATAAAATGCAATATACAGTTTAATGTAAAATGTGATAGCTGCCGGAAATCACTTGAACAAAGGAATTGTCTTTCAAATTAATACCAGGAATTTATATAAAACCCGCCATCGTATCTTTGTAATTCAAATATTTTTATGCAAATAAAGGAAGTATATATTATATCCGCTGTAAGAACACCTATAGGAAGCTTCGGAGGAGTTTTTAAAGATATTTCTGCTACCAGGTTAGGGGCCATTGCTATAAAAGGCGCTATAAAAAAAGCAGGAATAAGGCCAGCCGATATTGATGAAGTAATTATGGGATGTGTATTGCAGGCTAATTTGGGCCAGGCCCCCGCACGGCAGGCAGCAATTTTTGCAGAGCTTAATGCTAACGTTATTTGTACCACTATAAATAAAGTTTGTGCAAGTGGAATGAAGGCGATAATGATAGCCGCTCAAAATATTATGTTAGGCCAAAGTGAAATTATTGCTGCAGGTGGAATGGAAAATATGAGCCAGGTGCCATTCTACTCACAAACTATGCGTTGGGGAAATAAATATGGTGATACCAACTTAATAGATGGTATTGCTAAAGATGGACTAACCGATGTTTATAATAATTATGCGATGGGCAATGCCGCTGAATTATGTGCACAGGAATGTAATATCAGCAGAGATGAACAGGATGCTTTTGCCATTGAAAGTTATAAGAGAAGCCAGGCTGCATATACCAGTGGAAAATTTGAGGAGGAGATTATAAGTGTTGAAATACCCCAAAGAAAGGGTGAGCCACTTCTTATTTCCAAAGATGAAGAACCGTGGAATGTGAAATTTGAAAAAATACCTGAACTGAAATCTCCATTTCAAAAAGATGGCTCTGTAACAGCCGCTAATGCAAGTACAATAAATGACGGAGCTGCTGGATTGATTTTAATGAGTAAAGAAAAAGCGGACAACCTTGGCTTAAAGCCTGTCGCAAAAATTTTAAGTTATGCCGATGCAGAGCAGGCCCCGGAGTGGTTCACTACTACCCCATCTCTGGCTCTTCCAAAAGCCCTTACTAAGGCCGGTTTAACAATAGATCAGGTTGACTTTGTGGAATTAAATGAAGCTTTTAGTGTGGTTGGAATTGTAAATACTCAAAAAATGAAACTTGATCCGGCGAAGGTAAATGTGAATGGTGGAGCAGTTTCTTTGGGCCATCCTTTAGGGTGTAGTGGAGCAAGAATAATTGTTACATTAATAAATGTATTAAAACAAAATAATGGAAAGATAGGCGCTGCAGCTATTTGTAATGGTGGCGGTGGCGCAAGTGCTATGGTAATAGAGAATGTTATCTGAATTGGGACTACTGAACCGGGATGTCTGAACTGGGATTAATGGGATTGGTGAGATTTATGGGAGAAATAGTATTTTAAATTACTAAATTTTTTAAACATTGGTTCCCACTAATCCTATTAATCCCAGTTCAGACAAAATTCCTATTAATCCCGGTTCAGACAAAAATCATTTTATGAAAAATTTTTGGTTACTCGGTTTCATCCTCCTTACTTCTCCCATTTTAAAAGCCACTGATTCTGCGTTTGTAATAATGGGCAAGTTGAATGAAATAAGATCCGGAACAGTATTGTTAACTATTTATGGTGATGAGGAAAAAACGGTTTCTGCAAAAATTATTAAGGGGATATTTATATTTAAAGGATCAATTCAAAAGCCATCAGAAGCTATTCTTTCTATAAAAGGAAACGAACAGGATTATTTAAAATTTTATGTTGAACCTGGCACCATTCAGGTATCGGGCAAGGGTTATTCAATGAAAGATCTTATTGTTTCTAATTCTCCTATTAACGACGATGATAAATTATTGAAGCAGCAAATGGCCGCAGTGACGGCATGGGAAGAAAGGAATGTAAAAGTATCCGAAAAGGCTTCGAAGGATAAGAACAAAACTGTGTTAGATAGCCTTGATGAAGTGGACTTTGAGATATTATATGAAAAGAGAAAAGTTGTTGCATCATTTGTAAAAGATCATCCCCATTCATTGAGAAGCGTAATGGCTATTGCTGAAAATTATGCCTACTATGCTGAAGCCGCTGAAGTAGAGCCTTTATATAATTTACTTGATGATAATATTAAAAATACCCCAACCGGAGAGAGTGTGAAAAAGCTGATAGAACTTTATAAAACAGTTGCCATAGGCATGATGGCACCTGACATAACCCAGGCTACTCCACAAGGAACATTAATGAGTCTTTCTTCCTTAAAGGGCAAATATGCACTAATAGACTTTTGGGCAAGCTGGTGTCCGCCATGCCGCAGAGAAAATCCAAACGTTGTAAAATTATTTAATGAGTATAAAAACAAAGGCTTTGATATTTTTGGAGTTTCCTATGATACAAAAAAAGAGAAAT
Source organism: Ginsengibacter sp. (assembly GCA_039922095.1). Lineage (GTDB taxonomy): Bacteria > Bacteroidota > Bacteroidia > Chitinophagales > Chitinophagaceae > Ginsengibacter. The sequence continues at coordinate 3,145 of JBDSAQ010000088.1, forward strand.
GGGAAAAAGCAATTAAAGATGACGCACTTACCTGGAATCATGTGTCAGATTTACAAGGATGGAAAAATTCTACCTCAGATTTATACCGCATAAAAGCTATCCCTTCAAACTTACTTTTGGATAAAGAAGGTAGAATTATCGCCAGGAATATTTTTGGTAAAAAGTTAGCAGATAAGTTAGCTGACGTGATCAAATAACTCCTCGGAACATTATAATGAGTTTTGCTCATTTGCAGGTTAACCAATATTTTTGCCACTCAAATTTTATACATGAGACAAATTGCATTTAGAGAGGCGTTACGGGAAGCTATGAACGAAGAAATGAGACGTGATGAGAAGGTTTTTTTAATGGGAGAAGAGGTAGCTGAGTATAACGGAGCCTATAAAGTAAGCCAGGGGATGCTTGAAGAATTTGGTGCCAGGAGAATTATTGATACCCCTATTTCAGAGTTGGGCTTTACAGGTATTGCCGTTGGTGCTGCCCAAAATGGCTTGCGGCCAATAGTTGAATATATGACTTGGAATTTTGCAACTTTAGCCTTAGATCAAATTTTAAATACCGCTTCTAAAATGCTGGCAATGAGCGGTGGACAGGTTGGATGCCCTATAGTTTTTCGCGGACCAAATGGCAGCGCAGGCCAGCTTGGAGCGCAACATTCAACAGCCTTTGAATCTTTGTATGCAAATATTCCCGGTTTAAAAGTTATTTCTGTAAGTAATCCATACGATGCTAAAGGCTTACTTAAAAGCGCTATCCGGGATGATGATCCTGTAATTTTTATGGAGTGTGAAGTTATGTATGGTGAGAAAGGTGAGGTGCCTGAAGAAGAATATTTAATACCAATAGGAAAATCAAAAATTGCCAGGGAAGGAAAAGATGTAACAATAGTTTCATTTAATAAAATGATGAAGGTTGCTCTGGGGGCAGCAGATGAATTACAAAAAGAAAATATCAGTGCCGAAGTGATTGATCTTAGAACTATCCGTCCTTTGGATTGGCAAACTATCTTAACTTCAGTTATAAAAACAAACAGGTTGGTTATTGTTGAAGAACAATGGCCATATGCATCAATATCTTCAGAGATAGCCTACCGCATACAAAAAGAAGGATTTGATTATTTAGATGCTCCTGTTCGTCGCATTACTTCTACTGATACTCCCATGCATTATGCACCCAATTTGGTTGCAGCATATTTACCTGATGTGGCAAGAACAGTAAACCTTGTTAAAGAGGTTATGTATTTAAAGAAGTAGGGTAGAACATCATCAACATTTCTTTTAATGATTCACTTTTAATTTACCACCTGTAGCCACAGTAACAATTGCACCCGGTTGCATTAAAATACTTTTGCAATTACCTGTAACACCATTTGCAATTATAGGTGAAAACGGTGTGCCTGCAGGTATTACAACGGGTTCGCTGGCGGTTGGCACTACACCTTTTAGCCAGTTACTGCCAGTTGTCCAGGATGTACTGGTAACACCAATCCAGCTATTGCCTTTTCCGCCCGTAAACTGTACTTCATTATCAAGGCTCCATGCTCCGTTCGCATCAAGGCTGCGAATACCCAGTTTGTGCGTGCCAATATCTACCGCTGATATATCCGCATCAAACACCAGCATACTTATATTAGTGCCAGGGGTAATGCTGATAGATGAGGCTTTTCCGTAGCCCGGATCTACATCAATAAAATATTCCATTTTAACAATGTTGGGCACAGGTTCACTGTTTGCAGGATCTGGTTTTAAAAATATCCATTTATTATCTAAGCTCCAGTTACCGTTGGCATCACGGCTGCGTATGCCTGCAATATGCACCCCCGGTGTAAGAGGAGTTAAAGCAATATTAATAGCAAGGTTAGGAATATCCTGAGCCTGCGAAATACTTATTGGTGTTGCTTTCCCGTAGCCAGGGTCAGTATCAAGGTACCATTCTACACGGTTGATATTTGGCTGTATTAGAACATTGCCACTAAATGGTTTTAAAAATATCCATTTATTATCCAGGCTCCAGGCACCATTGGCATCCCTGCTTCTTATCCCTGCTATATGCACACCCTGCTCTAAAGGCACCATATTAATATTAAAAGACAAACCGGGAAGATCCTCGCTGGAAGTTATTGGCAATACAGTTCCATTGCCATAACCCGGATCGCTATCTAAATACCATTCTACACGGGTTATATCAGGTTGTATTGCAGCACCTGCAGCATAAGGTTTTATAAAAATCCATTTGTTATCAAGGCTCCATGCGCCGGTGGCATCCTTACTTCTCACACCTATAATATGAACTCCCTGTGCTAAAGGAACCATATTAATGCTGAAGGACAAGTTCGGCAGATCCTCTGAGGAACTTATTGGTAAAGCAGTTCCATTACCGTAACCCGGGTCATTATCCAAATACCATTCTACACGGTTTATATCAGGTTGTATTATAGCGCCGGGGTTGTATGGTTTTACAAATAGCCACTTATTATCCAGGCTCCAGGCCCCATTGGCATCCTTGCTTCTTATACCTACAATATGAACACCCTGATCTATTGGCACCAGGTTGACATTGATAATACCTGAAGCATCTGTAGTACCGGAAAAGCTGAGATTGGTGGCTTTGCCATAACCGGGATCTGTATCTAAAAAATATTCAATCCGGTTAATGACAGGTACCTGGGAATAGGCAGAAAAAATTACACCATGAAAAACAAGCAAAAGAAAAAGAAGCATTTTTTCCTGCCTGGCTTTGTGAGATATTATTGATTTCATGTTTGGTGATCTTTAAATTCCAAAACAAAATGTTTTCCAAAGGAGAAATAAAAAAACCTGTCACCAGCCTAATTATTTCCCCTGGTACTTACATTTATCTGGAGGGTATTGCCGGTAGGGTTATTCCCCTGGGGAGAGCTAAGCTGATAGATACTTGGGATTTTTGGTATCATGCCTAATTTATAGGGAGTATTACCGGTAAACATTCCGATAGGCGTGCCACCAGGGCCTACTGTTAGAGCAGGGCTGGCGGGTTTAAGCTTATATCTTGCATCTGCGCTAAAGCTGCCTATTGCAGGAAAGCCGTTAAAAATGTTATCAACATTTGCAAAAGGAGTAATTACATTTCCCGTGCCGCCCCCACCCCAGGTTTGAGCCGCCCCAGCACCGGTTTGCAATGCCATATTATAATTAAATACAGCGTTGCCTGCGTTAAGAAAATTAAAAACGTTTTGATTGCCAGATAAGATTGTACTGGTAGAGGGCACTAATATATTTTTTTGAAATACATAAGCTCCGCCACCAAGTTGAATGCTGTTATAATTGCTTATTGTACTTGTGCCGCCATTAGCCGAGGCGTTTAAGGTATTATCAAATGCCCATACATTATTGCTGATAATGCCACTATAAGTATTTAACGGCTCGGTAGCAAAAACAGATATTAGATTGTTGCTAACATTCATATTAGTAACACTGCTGCCATTTTGGTAATAGCTTACGATACTTACCCGGTAATTTTCTAATATTTGCAGGTTGTTTACAACAGCCGCAGGGTTAGTGTAGGCAATATATACTCCAAATTCCCTGTTTCTGCGGATAGTGATATTACTTGCAACAATAAAGATTGTGCCACCCTCAAGACCCATAACTACCGAGCCTTCACTACCTGGATGAAAGGTAAGAGTACTCAAACTAACAGTGCCAGGAAAGGCCTGGAGGTTAGTGTTTCCTTTTGGCGTGCTGGTAGGATCAAGCCAGCTGCCGGGCCCGATAATAATGAGCTTTTTTGCAATGATTTGATTGATAGCAGGGATGCCAGGAAAAACCAAAATGCTATCATCAGCAACTGCTGCAGTGTACGCTGCAGCAAAAGTAGAATAATCGGTACCTGCTATGGGTGATCCAAAGAAACCTACCCGGCGGATTTTAGCAGATGAAAGGTTTTGGAAAACAATGATTGCGAGTAGAATTAAAAATAATTTTTTCATTTTAAATTTTTTAAAAATTAGCCAAGTTGTTTAAACAGGATTTATATAAAATTAAGTCGCATTTCACCAGTCTGTGAAACTAAAAAAATTAACCTGTATTATGCTATAAAGCAACAACAAATATTGCATTAATTAAATTAAAATACCAAGAACAACGGTATATTATTTAAGCTTAATTTTTCGAATGGCGATGGTGCATTATTGTTATTTATTGCAGTCATTCTTTAAGTATTATATTCAATTATTCACTTCAAACTTTCCCTCGCCGAAATTTATATTATCTTTTGTTTAAACTTAAATTTCAGGCGTTGAAGTAAGCGTAAGGGGAACTTGTAATCTTGTAAAATACAATACAAGTTTGTCAGAAGAAATACGAAGCCACATTTTCAAGTGCATCTGTATTTATGTTTTGTAATATGCCCCCACTGTTTAATAACCTTTTGAAGTCCGAACATTTTCTGTGCAATGAGTTCCTGACCATAAGAGATTGTCCGGGCAGCTATCTTACCGGATAAATAAAAATCTCTGTATTATAAAGAACGCATATTATATTTGGCAGGCTTTCATTTTATACGATTTAATCCCAAAACATTTTTATGAAAT
>JBDSAQ010000089.1:0-3976 GCA_039922095.1 Ginsengibacter sp.
AACCAGCTTTTATACAATTCATGCTTTACCCCACCTTGTAAAATTGAAGCAACAGTACCAGGTGCCGGATCCCATGCTGTTTTACCAGTAAGAGGATTATTTAAATGCCAGCTTAAAGTTATTACACCTCCACGTGCATATATTGTTTGAATATACCTTTTCATTTTATTAAAAGGCACGGAGTCTATATTTACTTCATGATCTAACTCAAGGCGGCCAAGTTCAAACCCATACACAGCGGGATAATCACCTGTTACTTCTTTTACATCGCTTTTACCAGGTATATATTTCCAGTTAACCCCATAGGCAAGGTCATCCTGGTGACCAAACATTATACCCTTATTAAGAAGTTTTTTTAAATTTTGGTAGAGCGCTATAGTTTGCTGAGTGGCATTTTTATCAATAGGTAAATCTTGGGCCCTGTCTTGTTTAATGAAAAATAAATTAGTAGAAGAAACAGAAATGAGAGAAAAAAATATCCAAAACATCTTGTTCATATACCTGATAAAATAGATTTTCTTAATTAGGGGGCTTAAAAAAAACCTGGCTCCGTTCAACTCATTTCACAGTAGCCAGGTTTTGTATGTAATTATTTTTGGTCAGCTAGTAAAGAAATTATTCTGTTTATGGGAAATTGAATAAAACTTATAAAAAGAACCTACGTTTTATATTTAAAAGGACTTATTAAAATACCTTCCTCTTCCACTTAATTTAAACCCATAGCGTCCACATAAATTGTAAACCCTCCACTTCCATTATATTCTTTTACCCAAATTTCTTTTATAGCAGTTGCACTTGTAAGCGTAGAAATAGGGATGGAGTAGTCAGTCCATGTACCTTCAACCAGGGTAATTGTATAAGAATCTCCGCCATTAATTCCAATATTAATTTTTTTGCCAGCAGTACCGGCTCCACCATAAATAGAAACTTTAAATGCAGTATATGGAGATAAATTCACATTAGCGCCTCCGAGTTGTAAAGGAGATCCCCAGCCCCCAACATAATCTATCTTAACGGATTTTGTTCCTTCTCTCACCGGCGATGTATTATTTCTATCTGTAGTGCCTCCCCATCCTCCACCTATCCAACCATTCCAGTTAGAAGTAACAGCATCATTATAAAATGGTAATGCAATAACCGGAGGAGGAACGCTGCCATTGATTTCTAAAATATCCGGGGATTGAACCGTAAGAGTTGAATTCAGCACAGCTAAGGTAACTTTCCCCCTTAATACGCCTGCAGGAACTTTCGCTACAATCTGGGTAGCAGTTTGACTTACAAAAGTTGTAACCGAAGGTGCATTATCAAAAGTGATAGAAGTAACAAGATCAAGATTAGTTCCGGTGATTGTAATATTTGTTCCGGGATCTATTGGGTTTGGAGACATTGTTGCGATAGAAGGCAACACGACGTCCAAATCCATGCTGGAAATAGTTTGTACTCCCGAGGCGGCTTCTAATGTTATTTTACCTTTTTTTGCTCCCGGTGGGAGTTTAATTACCAGTTGAGTAGCAGATTGACTAACAAAAGTTGTAAAAGGCGCTGCAATTCCCGTAAAAAATATTTTTTTAGCAAGGTCAAGATTAGTACCAGTAATAGTAAGATCAGTCTGATGTTTTACCGGATTTGGAGAAAGAGAGGTTATAACTGGCAAACTAACTTTTAAAGTATCTTTTGTTTGTACAGCAGCTGAATCCGTTCCACCATATGAAAGAATCAATGGACCCGTTTCGGCATCGGCTGGTACAGTTAATACTAACTGAGTTATAGATTTACTAACAAATGTTTGAACTACTTTGTCCTTAGCAAAAGTTACTCTATTCACCCAGTTAAGAAAATTACCAGTAATGGTAATATTTTCGCCAGGGCGGGCTTGCCCGGTAATTGACGTAATAACAGTTGTAACGTCTAAATTGAACTGGGTTTTGCTTATGACGTCTCCATCAGGTGTCTTCAATGTAACATAACCCTTTTCTGCAGCCGGTGGCACAATTAACAAAATTAGTTCTGATGATTGTTGCCGGAAATCTTTTTGATCTATGGTTGCAGCTGCTCCACCTGTAAATTTGATAGAAGACACCTGATTAAGATTAGCACCAAAAAAACGTAGTGTATCTCCATGTTTTGCTCCGGTTGGGCCGAAACTCAAGAGTTCTACTTTTCCGGTATTTACAACATTATTATCTTTTTTGTTACATGATGTAAACAGATTGATTGTTACTACAAAAGATAATAACAAAAGCAGTGGTGTATTATATAGTTTATTCATTATTTTTTTTTGTATGCTTTAAAGAATGTTTTATGGAATAATCTTCGGAACAATCCTGAAATTATCTAATGATATGTCAGCGTCCAAATCACCAGGGCCATGAAAAAGTAACCTTGACCAATAGCCACTTGCACTTACTGTAGGTTTTACTTTATAACTTGCTACAACATCTTCAAATGGAATAACTACTGTTTGCCATTGGCCCTTAGTATCATAAGGCGGCTTCCATAGGTAGGCATCATTATCTTCGGCTAATAAAGCAACATTAATTTTAAGCATATTGTTATTATATGGCTTCACAGTGTTCACTTCAAACTTTAGGTTAAAGTCACTTGGTTTAAGTATTGCCGCATCAGGAATGTTTTTACTATGAACAGGCATAGCAGAAGCGGGGCCACCTGCTAACTCATTCCAGCTCCACGCGCCAATGGCTTTTCTGAAGCGAAGATAATTTCCATTGATTTTTGTAGGATCTCCGGCGGCGGGGGCGGTTATCACATAAGAGGAATTCCACCATCCTTCATAAGGATCGCTGTCAATAAACATATTTCTATTATCCCTAAACCAGAAGTTAGATTTAGTTTCACCAAAATTTGTTTTTACTATGACTGGACCAGGTTGTACTCCTGCAGGAATTCTAACTTGTATTTCCTGATCTTTCACGGATACCACTTCACCTGCTATTCCACCAGTGAAGGTTACCGTAAGTGGATTATAGAAAAAATCACCTCTTATCGTAGCTACTTCACCGTTGTTTACATATTCGGAAAGCATATTGTTAACTGCCGGCTTACTGATCTGCACCTGGAAGTCATATAATAAGCTATCGCCACCTTTGAAGATTATTTTCAGTTTGTTATTAATGGAAAGCGGAATTTGAGCTGGCACATTTACCAGTATAGTTGTATTGGTAATATATGTAGGATTTAAACTGGCTTGCTGATCGTTAAACCACATTTCTGCAGCATTACCCAGGTTTTCACCCATAACAGCAATTAATTTACCCTGCCCCGCACCCACTAAAAGTGAGTCGGAAGAACTGGGCCTGGTGATCCTCACATAAGTAATTCTAGGTTGACCAGTACTACTGGGCGCATCATCTTTGTTACAAGATGTGAATGTATTTATCATGGCTACAGCCATGATAAATAATAATATTAATTTATTAAACATTTTCATTTGACTTACGATTTTTTATACAATAGATTTAAACTTTTATGGGTATTCAACAGCCGGTTTGTTTAAGTTAGGTGCCCGACTGATCTCAGCAGATGGTATTGGCAGACGGAAATTACCTGAATTTGCATTGACGTTTCTTTCTGTTGTAGCCCAGGTTGTTTTCTTAAAGGTCCATATGGTTGGATTAGGAAATGCATCAGTTCTTATATTAAAAAACCCTCTATCCTGGCTGTTGAGAATTTGATAAGCCTTTTGCGGATTATAATAATGGAGGCTTACAAAATCGTACCACGCCATACTTTCAACAGCAAATTCAAGCATTCTTTCTTTAAACACAATATCAAACGTAAGTGGTGTAGCAACATTTGTAACAGGATCAGTGAGGCGGAATGGTGATAATCCTGCCCTGGTATGTACCGCGTTAAAATAATCCAAAGCAGTAGCATCTGTAGTAGAAGCGCTGTTTCCTATAACTGCCTCTACATAAATCAGGTACATCTCTGCCAGGCGCATCATATAGGTATCGTT
>JBDSAQ010000090.1:0-2887 GCA_039922095.1 Ginsengibacter sp.
TTGATACCAGCTATGGCACCATTCATGAATTGCGGTTTCCAGCGAATAGTTTTTTACTAATGTAGCCATTGGATATTCAGTGCCGCCGCCACCGACATGCAAAAAAGAATATACGGGATAGGGGTAATCGCCAAAAGTTTTAGCCATAAACGGATAAATGATGGCACAGGTATCGGCAGTGGCCTGCCAGTTTGCATCAGCAGTTAAATCATTCTTATAAATGAAATGAAGTAACGGACCATTTAAAATTTTCCTGGTAATATGTTTATAATCAGGATCTGCAGCCCATACAAAATCATGAACATTCCTGGCTGAAAATTTCCATGTTCTTAAACTTCCCTGAACTGGTTTCAATAAAGTACCTTCTTTATCGTAGCCCCATCCTATAGATGAAGCATTTTCCAAAACGCCTGTTGCACCTAATTTATAATTCTTATCTAAAGTAATATATACATCATAATCTCCCCAAACTCCATAAAATTCTCCTCTTATATATTGATCAGTATGCCATCCTTCATAATCATACTCAGCTACTTTAGGATACCACTGCCCCATGCTATACCTGATTCCTTCCGGGTTATCCCTGCCGCTGCGTCGCACTAATTTGGGAACCTGGCATTCAAATTCAGTATTGAATATCACCGTTGAGTTAGGTAATATGAAATCGTTAAGCTTTACCTCAAGGATAGTTTCATGAAGCCTTGTTTCCTGTGGCTTTCCTCTTAACGTAAATTTTAAAATCTTACAGTATCCTTCCTCCTGAGGTGTAACATCAATAATTCTTTTTTTAAACCTGCGGTCAAAATCATTTACATCGTTGCCGTTAATATCCTTACCCAACACCAGGTTTTCAGAACTGCGGCTAACCATGTCCATCATACTGTTGGGCTGAAAAGCATTCCAGAATAAATGGATAAATATCCTGTTTAAAGTATCAGGGGAATTGTTAGTGTAGGTAATATTTTGTTTGCCGGTAATTTTATTTGTAACTACATCAAGATTTATATCCATTACATATTTGATGCGTTGCTGCCAGCGATCAGGCTGTGCTGATAAAGCCAGGTGCAGAATTAAAAAGAAAAAAAAGAATATTTTCTTCATGAGGTTAAGTTATTTTAATACAACCAGGGTGAATATTAACCGGTAGATTTAAAGCCGGATGTATAACTATTTTTATTCTCCCATCAGTTTTTCGTTGAATTTTACGATCAGTTTAAAAAGATCTTCGTGCTCATTTAATGGAAGCGTTTGGGCTTTATCAAAAATATCATGGTAAGCCTTAATGCCTCCCATTGTATAAAAGAAAAAAGCGGGTACGCCTTTCTCTGTAAAAAAATAATGATCACTGTTGGCCGCTTTACCCCGGGGATATATTTTTACAAGCAATTTTTCTGCATCATTTACGGTATTCAAATATGCAAACTCTTTTGGAAATTCTGTTGCATTCACAACAGTAATACCCTCTTCACCAGTGCCTGCAAGATCAGTGTTTAAAAGAAAACGAATATTACTTAATGGCACCAATGGATTTTCGGTAAAATACTTTGATCCTGTTAAGCCTGCCTCTTCTCCGGCAAAACAGATAAAACCAATAGTATATTTTTGAGGATGACTTGCATAATAATGAGCAAGGTTAAGCAATAAGGAAATACCACTTGCATTATCATTAGCCCCTGGGAAGTAAGTATCTTTTCCCATTCCACCAAGATGATCATAATGAGCACTGATCAGGATGATGGAATCGGGTTTAACTGTTCCTTTAACTACAGCACAAATATTTGCAGCTTTAAAATTATTGATCAGTTTATTTTCAATATTTACAGTGAAGCGGGCTGGCTCTCCGCTAAGTGATTTCTTATCAACATCTACCAAAGTATAATTAGCAACCTCTGAAGATACTGACCACGTAAGCTTATCAGCCAAATGAACTATAAATCTATTTTCCTGGTCAATAAAAACTGCACTATCTTTTTTGGTTAAAATTCCTTCAGCTTTTAATCCTTTATCCTCAGGCCCTGCAATAAAATCTTTACCCGGAACTAACGACGTACCATTAAGAATCAAATCCATTCTCCCTGGAAAAGTATTAACCGGATAAGAGAACTTTTGAAAAAAACTTTTGTTATCCATTGGGGTTAATCCATATAACTTAAACTGGCCTGCAAGAAAGTCAGCAGCTTTTTTCATTCCATCGTTTGTATATCCCCTGCCCCAGAAGTAAGAAGAAGTAAGTGTATCCACCATTTTTCTTGCGAAAGCAACGTCCTGTGAAGAAGCATTTAGAAAGCCTGCCAGCAACGGCCACATCAATAATCGTTTCATAGTATTTATTGCTGATAAAAATATGATATTAAAACAAAAGAATTAAGGGCAACGCATAAATTATGCTTTAGCAATAAAACTTCCGGCATTAGTGTATTTAATTTAAAACACTTAATATAAATAAGTACCTTAACAATATTGATCTGATCTTATTTTCTATTCAAAAAAAATACTCATTATGCCAAAAACTATTGTGCAACAAATTGTGTTTAAAAATACTACATCAAAACACCTTTATGATCTTTACATGAATTCGAAAAAGCATTCCATTGCTACAGGCGCACCTGCTAAAATTTCTTCAAAGGAAGGTGGTAATTATTCTGCTCACGGCGGTTATATTACCGGCAAAAATCTTCAATTAATAAAAGATAAACTCATTGTGCAAACATGGAGGGCACAGGAATGGAGTTCTGATGATGTTGATTCTACCTTCATAATTAACCTGGAGACAAAAGGTAACGACGTGATATTGCATGCTATTCATGCAAACGTTCCTGATAAAAATGAAGAAAGTATCAGTAAGGGGTGGCATAATCATTATTGGGAGCCATGGAAAAAATATCTT
>JBDSAQ010000091.1:0-4335 GCA_039922095.1 Ginsengibacter sp.
GTTGCTCGAGAATTCTATGGCATGTTATAAACTGCTATAAATTGAAATTGGAAAGACTATCAACATTAAATTTAAAATCAGCGACAACTTATTTTAAATAGAAGAAGAGTTGTGCAACAGGCACGAACGCTTGCGTCAACAGCTGGGACTTTGCTGCCGCCGCATCCCGTCACACGCAAAGTTGGAGGGAGATACGGCATGGAATGAATTATATTAATGAGCCAATCGACGTTGCTTTTTACGTAACCATTTTTTCAACAGATGTCCTTTCCAAAGCCAGAAACCTGAGATCACAATTGCCGGGAAGAGGATCCACTTTATGCCAAACACGGCGTTGGGAAGGTTTTTTACAGGGCCATAGATATAACCTACAATAGGAATGCTTGCAATTATATGGAGCCAGCGAATTATCTTTCTTTCTGATGCTGCTTTCATGTTACCGGTTTTGTACATCAAAAATAGAAACACCTGCTGTAAGCCCCTCCTTTAAAACCTGGGAGTTTACCGAAAAAAAAACGCTATTTACCGTAACAATGAGTTAGCAACTCTGACCAGAGATTGCATCATTCTTCTTTCCTCGTGTTTCTTAAAGCCAGCGCTAACTGATCACTGATTCTTAGGCGTGTTTCTCCTCATAGCAAGAAGCAGGGCAAAACACGGCGGTGCTTCTAAAAGAATTGGTATTTGAAAGATGATTTGATTGTAAGGAATAACCAATCTGCATTCCTATTTGCAAAAGCTTCATACGCATACCTGGTTATGAAACTCACTGGCAATGCGATAAATTGTATTCTTCTTCGAATGAAAATTGTCAAAGCTTGTTTCAAATCTAACCACTAAGAATATAAGAAGGCACGCTGCAATCCCGATCGCCAGCCCCAGCATATTAATAGCAGCGTAGCTTTATTACGTTGCAGATTTTTAAAAGCGGTTTTGAATCCGATAGCTATCGGATAATTTTTATCATGGCCTGTCCTTTGATTATGATTAAATAATCCCATGTTTTCGTTAATACTCTATTTCCCTTTAGCACCTTACCGCATGGCGTTAGGCTATAGACTTTTATTCAGTTCTTAAACTCTTAATTGGGTTTGCAATAGCTGCCCTAATAGCCTGCACGCTAACAGTTATTAATGCAATTGCTGCGGCAACAATCCCGGCAATAATAAATACCCACACTGAAATATTAATGCGATATGCAAAATCCTGCAACCATTTATACATAACCCACCATGCAATAGGAAAGGAAATTATTGCAGCCACCAAAACCAGCTTTAAAAAGTCTTTAGAGAGCATCCCTATTATATTACCTATGGTGGCACCTAATACTTTTCTAATCCCTATTTCTTTTATTCGCCGTTCAGCAGCATAGGTAACTAAACCAAATAATCCTAAACAGGCAATTAGTATTGCCAGTACCGCAAACGTTATTGCTATCTTTCCTACACGCTGTTCACTGCGGTACATTTCGTTAAAAGACTCATCAAGAAAACGATAGCTGAAAGGGATACCCGGAGCCATTGCTTTCCATTTAACCTCAATTTGTTTTACGAGTGATTGAATATTGCCGGTACTAACTTTGAATGAAGTGAGCCACGGGCTTTTGCCTAACAGCATACACAAGGGGCCAATGTTCTGGCGTAATGATTCAAAATGAAAGTTTTTAACCACTCCTATAATTTCATAAGATATAGGTTCATTTTTTTCATTGTATGTATAAATTTTCTGACCCACAGGAGAAACAAACCCCAAAAGCTTTTGAGTAGTTTCATTAATGATCACTTTTGAAGAATCTCCGCCAAATTCTTTCGAAAAATTCCGCCCATGCAAAATTTGCATTCCAAGGGTTCTTATATAATCATAATCAATTGTCCAGCGTTGCATATTAATACCATTCTTGGAATCCATCACGGCAGTTTTTGAAAAAGTATTATCATTACGGGCTGATAAAGAAACGGGTAAATAGCCCGAGAAGGAACCGCTGCTTACTCCCGGCAAATTTGATACTTCATTTTTAAATGCTTCAGCATTTTTATCAAGCGCACCTGTACCATTAATAATTAACACCTGGTCTTTATTAAACCCCAGGTTTTTTGTTTGAATGTAATGAAGCTGGGTATAAACAATCACCGTACTGATGATTAAAATAATGGAGGTAGCAAATTGAAAAATTACCAGGACACTTCTAAGACTACTTTTTTTAAATCCAGTGGTTAAGTTCCCTTTTAATACCGCAATAGGTTTAAAACCTGAAAGAAAAAAAGCAGGGTAGCTGCCTGCGAGTATGCCCACAACAAAAGGTAGCAATACTATAAAAAGCAAAATCTTGCCGGTCAAAAAATCCTTTACTGTGAATGATTTGGCAGAAACATCATTAAACAATGGTAATACCGCCCAGGCTATAAGCAGTGCAATGGTTAATGAAATAATTACTGTTATTATAGACTCAAAAAGAAATTGTTTGATGAGCGTCTTTTTTTCTGTACCTAATACTTTTCTTATACCAACTTCTTTAGCCCTGCTTGCAGAACGGGCTGTAGAAAGATTCATAAAATTGATGCAGGCGATCAGCAAAACAAAAAGAGCAACTGCACTAAAAATATAGACATATTGTATGTTGCCGTTTGCATCAAATTCAGGGAATCTGTCGGAATGTAAATGAATATCTGTTAAAGGCATTAAGGTATATTCAAGTTTATTGCCTGCTTTTTTAAAATCTTCCATGCTGCTTATTTGCATAAATTGTTTAGCCTGTGGAAGAAGATATTTATCAATTACAGTGGTAAAGTTTTTTTCGAAAGCTTTATAATCAGTTCCTTTTTTTAAAACAATATAGGTCTGAAAATTATTGCTTAAGAAATTGCCCCACTGGTAATTCACATTATCCATGGAAAGAAGAAAATCAAAAGTGAAATGTGAAGTACGCGGCATGTCTTTAATTACAGCAGTTACTTTATAAGGCTTGTGACCTATTTCAATCATTTTACCAACAGCATCAGTAGTATTAAAATATTTTTTAGAAGATGATTCAGTAAGTACCACCGTGTTTGGCTCATTTAAGGCAGTTGCGGTATTGCCGGTAATAGAAGGAAGTGTAAAAACACGGAAGAAAGTTGAATCGACGTAAGCTGCTTTTTCTTCATTTATATATTGGTTTCCTTTTTTTATAAGCTTAGATCCCTCAGAGTTATAGATACGTGTATATTCTTCCACCTGCGGATAGTCTTTTTTAAGTACAGCGCCCATTGGATCGGAAGCCACTGTAAGATGCAGGTCTCCGCCACCAAACTTTATATCAGTATTTACTCTGTATATTCTGTCTGCATTTATATTATAGCGGTCGTAGCTTACTTCATCCAATACGTACAACATAATAAGCAGGCAGGTGGCCAATCCGATGGCTAATCCAAAAATATTAATAGCGGAAAAACTTTTATTTTTCCAGAGGTTCCTTACTGCAATTTTTAAATAATTTTTAAACATATAAACTTGTTTCGTATGAGTTGTATTTGCTTTATAGTTTCACTTTTTGATCTTAACCTTTTTAAATAATTTTTACCATGCGCTGAGTTGTTTTTGAATATCACTGGTTTTTCCCAAATCATATTAATCTTGTAATCTTTTAATTTCATTCTGTTCTTAAACTTTTAATAGGGTTAGCTATCGCTGCCTTTATAGTCTGGAAACTAATAGTTAATAATGCTATAAACAAAGCAATTGTTCCTGCTAATATAAAGGTGCGCCAATCAATATTAATACGATAAGCAAAATCCTGCAACCATTTACTCATAGCCCACCATGCAATTGGTATTGCAATGCACACGGCTATCAATACAAGTTTTAAACACTCTACAGAAAATATTTGCAATATGCTCACCACACTTGCACCGAGTACCTTGCGTATCCCTATTTCTTTTGTTCTTTGCTGTGTGCTAAATGTAGCGAGACCAAAAAGGCCAAGGCCCGAAATCAATACAGCCAGCATGGTAAATACAAGAGCTATTTGCCCCTGTTTTTCTTCGGCCCCATATTGCTTTGCAAAGTTGGCATCAAGAAAGTGATACTCAAGAGGGCTTGTTTTATCAAAGCGACGGTATACATTTTCTATAAAAGCCAGTCCTTCGATTACCTTTCCTTTGGCAATTCTTACATAAAGATTATCACCCATTGACTGAGCTGGCGGCATTACTATTACCAAAGGCTCTATCTTATGCTGAAGCGAATAAGTATGGAAATCTTTTATAACACCAACCACCGTTCTTTCACCTGTAGTGCCTTCCTCATCTATTTTAAACTTCATTCGTTTGCCTATGGGATTAGTCCATCCAAGTTTTT
>JBDSAQ010000092.1:0-4979 GCA_039922095.1 Ginsengibacter sp.
CATGTTTAGTTAATTACAAAACAAAAAATGAAGCAGAGTTGCAGAGGGTTTTTTACTTTCTTTTAAAGCTGCAGAATAAAAAATTTTGGATTGTATTAAAGGGAGTTAGGTGGTCTTCCTGAACGCATTTAATTCTATCAAAAGCAACTTCAAACCTTGCGGACATAGATGCTTCTGAATATTGTTTTATTTCTAAGCCGCTGCATTTTTTAGGGCCGTTTTCTGAAAACGTTCCGAGTATTAAGTAGCCATTTTTCCTTGTTGCATCTTCTGCAATTGATACGTATTTATAAATCTTTCCTTCAGTGGTTAAAAAATGAAAAGCTGCTCTATCATGCCAAAAGTCAAAATGAACAGGTGGTTCAAATTCTGTTACATCACAAACGATCCAATGCACCTTACTTGCTTTAGCACCTAATCTTTCTTTAGCTCTTTCGATTGCCTTAGCTGAAATGTCAAGCACATAAATATTCTTATAACCCCTGTTAAGTAATGCGTCTACAAAATGACTGTCACCACCACCTATGTCAATGATATTTGCATTTACAGTCAGATTGAATAATTCTACAAACGCCATTGAAGTTTTAGGATAGAACTGAAACCAGCTTACTTCATCCTCTGCTCTTGATTTATATAACTTATCCCAATGTTTTTGATTGGAACTATTCATAAGTAAACAATTTCGATAAATAAAAATAATGTTTTAGAAGGTTTTGGCTTCCCTACTGAACCAATATTTATTGCATGACGGTACTGAATATTTTCACCTGGTTCTGTTGATAATATTCTGTGATAGGGTTTATGAGTATGACCGAAACACATAATGTCTGCATCAGCACTTTGCATTATTCTCATTATTCTTTTTTCATCTCGGTCTTCAAACAAGTATTCATTTATCTTTCCTGGGCTGCCATCCACTAAATAACAATTTAAGCCGCTGCACAAACCGAGAAAGGTGAGCAATCACTACAATCTTTTTTATGATCTGATGGTGAAGTTTTTTCAGTGCCTTCCGGATCTTCACAATTATCAAGCATTCTGCAGGGAATAATTGTACTAAACAAGATATAGAAGGACAATATATATGCTAAAATTTTCACTAACACCAAAGGTATTAAAAGCCGCCTGACGAAGGATCATTATAAACTGCAAAAAAAACGGAAGTCTTAATTTACCTCCTTTTAAAACGAAGAGAGTATAAAAAATACAAGTATTTAACCTGCTTCATTCTTCACTTCCCGGTGTGCTTTTTTCTTTAGCCTTTCAAATAACCATACTGTAAGGATTAACCAGGCAAAGCCGACACAAAGGCCCGCCACCACATCACTGGTGTAATGCACTCTCAAGTATATCCGGCTGAAGCCAATTAAAAGTGAGAACAAAATTAAGATTGAACCTGCCAGGTATTTATATGGTTTAGCAATATTAGTTTTCCATACAAGGTATGTAAGTAAACCATAAAAAATAAAAGCCGAAGTAGCATGTCCGCTCGGGAAACTAAAATTATTTAATGGGTTAATCAGAGGATGGGGCGGACGGATACGGTGGAAAGATAACTTCATAAAGTAATTGACGAGAAAGCCTCCGAGGCCAATTATAGCAACTTCAATTGCTCTTTTCCAGTTTCTAAAAAGCAGGTATATTAGTACCAGGGCACCATAAGCTACCTGTAAAAAAGTTGCTGAAGCGAAGTAAGTAACTCCCTTCATAAAGCTTGTAAGGGGATCTCTGATTACGTTGGCTGAAAGAAAATTGAAAATAGAAATATCTATTGCCTCTTCTTTTTCTGATACTACCTCATGCATAATCAGAACAAATAAAAGCAAGGCTCCCACAAAAAGTGCCAACAGCATTATTATGTGTAATGGCAGTTTTTGAAAATACTTTTTATTGAAAGTTTTGATGCTTTGCATACATATTGATCAATGCAAAATTATATCAGACTTTGATGCAGTAAGTCTTTTGCAGCGGCGCAGATTACTGTTCATAATTCCTCACTCCCACCCGCTTGCCAATACGTCCGCAATGTGTATTGTTTTCAGCGGTAATTGTTTTCCTTTTATATAACCATCCAAATGTAAGAGGCAACTTGAATCAGTTGAAATTATATATTCAGCTCCAGTTGCCAGGGCATGGTTTACTTTTTGATCGGCCATGGCAATTGATATAGCTTCAAACTTAACTGCGAAAGTGCCTCCAAAGCCGCAGCAAGTCTCATTATCAACCATCTCCGTCAACTCAAGTCCTTTAACATTACTTAATAAACGCCTTGGGCCTTCTTTTATATTACATTCTCTTAAAGCAGCGCAACTATCATGATAGGTAGCTTTGGCATTTAGCACAGCGCCATAATGTTCGATTTTTAAAACATCAGTTAAGAAAGATGTGAATTCAAAAATCCTGTTCCCCAAATCTTTCACCTGGTTATGCAAATTGGAATCAGCAAATAATTTACCGTAATAATTTTTAACCATCCCAACACAAGAGGCGCTTGGTGCTACAATGTAATCGGCATTATCAAAATCCTTTATAAACTTTGTGGCCACTTCCCTGGCTTCGTTCCAGAAACCGGCATTAAAAGCTGGTTGCCCGCAACAGGTTTGATTGGTATTATAAAAAACATCACAGGTTGCTTTCTCCAAAACTTTTACCATATTAAAAGCAGTTTCAGGATATAACTGATCAACAAAACATGGTATAAATAATTGAACTCTCATGCCGACCTATGACTAAATGGGTATTTAATTTTAAATGTTATTGATTTTTATAAAATGTGCGTTGTAAAATAATCATTTTTAGCGCTGTGATTGCAGCCTCTTCACCTTTGTGACCATGCTCCCCTCCCACTCTTTCCTGTGCCTGCTCAGTATTATCAACAGTGAGCACTCCAAAAATTACCGGCACTGGTAAAGATAAGTTTAACTGAAGAATGCCGTTGGTTACTGCTTTGCAGATATAATCAAAATGAGGTGTATCACCGCGAAGCACACAACCTAAAGCAATGAAAGCCCGTGGTTTTTCAAGTTTACAATTATCCCAAAAGCTTTTAATGCCAAAAGGGATTTCAAAAGCCCCCGGCACATTTACTATCTTATAATTTTCCATGCTGTATTGCGTAAGGATTTTAATACAGCCTTCCTGCAATTTGTCTACTATCGCAGCATTCCATTCGGTGCGAACAATAACAATACGGGCATCCTTTTGCAGAATGCCTGTATCAATGTTGAATAAATCATTTTCTGTTTTCGCCATCATGCAAATATTTATTCATTTACTTCACCAAGGCGGGCAAGATACCTCTCAATAACTACAGCTTTATCCGAAAGGGGATAATCATTTTTTATTTTTTTATATAACTCTATTGCATCTTTAGTCTTGCCAATAGTTTCAGCATATAAACCTGCCCTGAATAAAAATTCTGATGAAGTATATTCATCTTTTTCATTAACATCAGCAGCCTTTTTATAATAATCAAGGGCATCATCTTTTTTCTTTAATTCAGCATATGCATCACCTATCATCCCATATGCCCGGCTTTTAATTTGTGTAGCCTTAGTATCAAACTCCTTTAAATATTTTATAGATTTTTCAAATTGTTTTAAGTGCAGGTAACAGGCGCCAGCATAATACTCACACAAATTAGCAGCAGATGTTCCGCTATACTTACTTATTATTTTTAATGCCCCTGTGTTTGCACCATCACCATTCAAACACCTTTGCGCCAGAGCAACCTTAACTGAGTCAACAGTGGCATTACCAAAATCGCTAAAATATTTTTGTGTTATAAAAACTACTTCATTTGCTTTTTTTTCTTTTGGGAGTTTAACGAAATACTTATAAATAAGCCAACCCCCGGCAAGCAGTATTATTGCCCCGCCTATATATATAATTGGTTTGCTGAATTTAGCCCAAAAACCTCTTGCCCTTTCAATTACATCAACTTCGGGTACATATACTTTCTTTTCTACCATTATTAGTTTGTTGTTTTAATTTGAAATCATATTTATCAGTCAGTTATAAACGGATAATCCTGCTGCACATAAACATCTTTATAAACTTCGCTGTCATCTGGCCAGGGGCTCTCTTCAGCAAATTTTACTGATTCTTCCACTTCATGTTTTACTCTTTCAGTAATAACATTAATATCATCATCACTAATACTATATTCATTTTTTAATTTAACCAGCACGGTCTCCAGAGGATCCCTTAATTTATATTCTTCCATCTCTTCCTTTGTCCTGTATTTAGCAGGGTCGCTCATACTGTGCCCTTTAAAGCGGTAAGTTTTAATTTCCAATAAGGTAGGGCCGCCTTTTTCCCTTGCTCTTTTTACCGCTCTTAATACAGCATCATGCACCGTTTCCGGGCTCATGCCATCAACAGTATCACCTGGCATTTCATATGCATCTGCGAGCTTGTAAATATCCAGTACGTTTGATGTTCTCGCTACTGAAGTGCCCATCGCATAATTATTATTCTCACAAATAAAAATTACAGGGAGTTTCCACAGCATAGCCATATTAAAGGTTTCGTGCAAAATCCCCTGCCTTGCAGCGCCGTCACCAAAAAAACATAGCACTACATTATCAGTATTTTTATATTGTTCAGCAAAAGCAAGCCCGGCGCCTGTTCCAATCTGAGCAGCCACAATTCCATGACCACCAAAAAATTTCTCTTTAACGCCAAAAAAGTGCATACTGCCACCCTTTCCTTTACTGCAGCCTGTAGCTTTACCGTATAGCTCAGCAAGGCATGATTTTGGCGTAACCCCTTTAGCAACTGCAAGGGCATGGTCGCGGTAAGAAGTAATAAAAATATCATCAGGTTTTGTAGCCGTCATACAACCGGCGGCAATTGCCTCCTGGCCGATATATAAATGACAAAAACCACGGATTTTCTGCATACCATAAAGCTGCCCCACCTTCTCTTCGAAGCGGCGCATTAACATCATAAGCTCGTACCAGTATAAGTAAGTTTCT
>JBDSAQ010000093.1:0-16835 GCA_039922095.1 Ginsengibacter sp.
CCTCAAACAGTTCAGGAGGTTTATAAAAATAAATATAGCGATTGTAAAGGCATGGCGAACCTGGTTACTGAAATGCTGAAAACGGCAGGGTATGATGCCCATTTTGCATGGATAGGTACAAGGGATATACCTTATGACAGAAAGCAAGTGCAGTCCATGTGTGTAGACAATCATGCCATTTGCGTACTCTATTTAAAAGAAAAAACTTATTTTATTGATGGTACTGAAAAATATGCTGCCTTAGGAAAAAATGCTTACCGGATTCAGGGAAAGAATGTAATGGTGGAGGATGGAGATTCATATAAACTGGAAACTGTGCCCCAGGCAGAGGTTACAGCAAACCGCATGGATACAAAAGCCGCCCTCGTTTTAAAAGGCGATAAAATATCCGGCCATGTAACACTTTTGTTTGACGGGGAAGGTAAAAATTTCTTTCATAATATTTATAATGCCATACCAACAGGCAAACGGAAAGATTTTATAAGTGCATTGCTGCAATTGAATAATAAAAATGCCGAAGCCAGCAATATTAAAACCTC
The DNA here is from genome assembly GCA_039922095.1 of Ginsengibacter sp. Taxonomy (GTDB): domain Bacteria; phylum Bacteroidota; class Bacteroidia; order Chitinophagales; family Chitinophagaceae; genus Ginsengibacter. The sequence continues at coordinate 540 of JBDSAQ010000093.1, forward strand.
TGATTTTAAAAATCGTGATATCCCTATCATAATAGAAGGAGACATTGACATTAATAATCATGTTACTTCCGTAGATAAATTAACCTACACAAGCATAGACTTTTTTCCGCAAAGCATAACAAGCCTTGTACCCGATGATAAGAGACGGAATCCTATTGACTTCAATAGTATATTCATCGCTAATGATGAAGTAACATTGGAATTACCCGCTTCCGCAAAAGCTGAATCGCTGCCGGCAAACTTTACAGCATCATTCAAAGAAAATAAAATGGACGGCAGTTATACTTCCACAAATAATAAAGTTACATTAAGTAAAAAAATGCAATTCAATTCTCCCATTATTTACAATGCAGATTTTACTGCATGGAAAGCTTTTATAAATTCAGTTAAGGAGTTTGATAATAATAACATCGTAATAAAAATGCCTTAATGCCTTCAACAATAAATTAATGAAAAAATCTGTAGTACTCTTTCTTGCCATACTTTGCGTTTTCACTTCAGGCTTCAGCCAGGATCGTATCTCCAAACAACAACTGGAGCTTTTTAAAAAAAACCTTTCCGATAATCCTTTATTAAAAGATGATGATCCTGATTTTGCTGTTAAAGGCATTTCCGGAAAATGGAACGATGAAAGTGCTGTGATCTTGTGCCAGAAAACCACCTTTGATTTTGATAAAAAAGGTATTTCCGTAGGAAGAAGGTTAGGCCGTAATATCCTGGGATTGCTGTTTGCATTACCCACTTTTGGTTATAGCATGGTAAGTGTAAACTCCAATAATCACGTTAAAATACTGGTGGAAGAAACAGAACGCAGAAAGATTTTACTGAAAGATAAATTTGCTCTGGACCTTTATTCTGTATTGTATTTCAGACTTAATAATGATGGTGACGCCTTTGATGCGAGAGTGCATAAAAAAGATGGTACTATACAAAAAGTATCAGTAGAAGATGCGGTGAAAGTTGAGAATGTTAAGCAGGTACCGGAGATATTTACCTCGTACACTGATAATAATATTAATTCATCTTACCGGCCACTATACTATAAAGTTGTAATGCCTGATCTTGAAGAAGGTGACATTCTTGAATATGAATACATCAACTACAACACCAAAACTTACGATAGTAATCCGGACGTTAAAGAGTTTGATCCGGTGTATTATTTGTGCAACCGCAGTATGCCCGTTAATAAGCAAATTATAGAAGTGGTGATGGATGATGATAAATATCACCTCGGTTATAAAAGCCTGCAGGGTGCACCGGATTTTGTATCTTCTTCAAAAGGTAAAAACACTTACCGGTGGGAAGATAATAACCGTGATAAAATGCCGGCATTGCGTTATGTAAATAAATATCTTGATATGCCTTCAGTGAAATTCCAGGTGATATATGCAAAGAACAATGTAAAAGATTACATTTTTGTCGGCGACCAAAAAGACATGAAAAAAAATATTACTGATGAAGACTTCAGTGAAAAGTCAAAAAAAATATGGTTTTCAGATTACACCGGCGAAGTGCATAACTCTTCAGATGATGAATATGTAAAGGAAATTTACAAGCTGCTTAAAAAAAGGGGCGCCGTAGAATCAGCAGATGATGAATATGTTCGCAAAGCGTTTTATACAATAAGATCAAAAACCCTTTATAATAAATGGAGCAGCTACCAGTTTGCAAAAGTATTTGCCGGCCTGCTTGAAAAAAAGAGAATGGCTTATGATGTTGTGGCCACAAGTTCCAACACACTTTCAAACATCAACAATGTTGCATTTACAAAAGAAATACTCTGGGTAATAAAATACAAAAACAAATATTACTCTAATCCCGATGAACATATTAACGCCGCAGAGATCCCGTTATGGCTCAATGGGAATAAAGCAGTAGCATTTAGCAGCGATGAAAAAACAAAAGTTGTTACAGAAGTACTGCCTTCTTCTGATACTGTTTCTAATGTTATGCATTATATCATTAAAGCAAATGTGGCTGAGGATATGCAAATATCAATAGATGAGAATGCTCAACTCACAGGCCTGGTAAAGCAAACCAGGATTGATGATATCCTTGTTTTTACTCCTTTTATGGAATCTGATTATAAAAATTATGATGGTGATGATATGTGGGCCGGTTTAAGCGAAAAAAATAAAGAGAAGTTCGTAGAAGAATTCAACGCACAAAAGAAAGAATGGAAAGAAGAAAAGCCAAAGATAATGAAGGCAATGATTGAAGAGGAATTTAACCATGAAGTACAGGGTAATGTGAATTTTAAAATTATAAATGATGGAAGAAGCTTTAAAAAGCAGTCCCTTATTTACACACAAAATTTTAATCTCAGTAACATGATCGCAAAAGCCGGGCAGGACATGGTGGTGGCTATTCCTTCACTGATAGGTGAGCAGTCTCAAATAAAAAAGGAAGAACGCAACAGGCAAACTTTGATAGATGTAGGCTATCCAAGAAGCCTTATATGGAATATAAATTTTGCAATCCCTGCAGGCTATACTGTTCAGGGATATGATAAGCTGCAACAAAATATCAGGAACGAAACAGGTTCATTTGTAAGCACAGCACAGGTTGAGGGAAACAGTCTTGTTTTGAACATTAAAAAGATCTACAACTCTAAATATCCTGATCTGAAAAATTGGCCTTTGCTTGTTCAGGTGCTTGATGCAGCATTTAATTATTCACAGGCAAAGATTATATTGAAAAAAGTTAATTAAGCCGGAGGCTTGGTTCATTGAACGATATTTATCCCTTAATATCCTTACTACTTATAAATCTCTAATAACCCATCAGGCAGCGAAACATACACCTTCCTGTTTTTTTTATCTATTTTATTCAGAAAGGTTTCATGTATGGGGATCAATGCATCTTTGCCATTCCATAAAATCTTACATAGAACCTGGTGAGGCTGTTCAATTACCTCCATAATTTCTCCCAACTCTTCATTTTCATTTATCATTGTAAATCCTAATAATGATATGGGCGCTGAAGCAGCTGCAAATTTTTTAAAATCATTTTCCAATAACCATATTTCCCTTTGTAAGAGTTTGTGTGCGTCTTCTTTGTTATTAACGCCTTCAAGCTTTATAAAAGTTTCTTTATCATTTTTTATTTTGGTTGATTCAATAAAGTATGGCAAAAAGGTCTCTGTTTTTTCTTCAATAAAAAAGGTCTCAAGATTTTTTAAAGATGTTTTTTTTCCTAAGCTATGCTTCAGAACCACTTCTCCCTTTAACCCATACGTGGCAACGAGCTTGCCTACTTTAAAATAGTTGTGCATTATTATATCTTCTTATTTTATCTATTGAGAGGGGTTAAATTAACAAAGTACTTTTTGTTAGTTTGCAAAAGTGAATGAGCATGCCGGAGTTCAACCTAAGGTTGAGATTTTTTACGTAATTGATACTATAAAACTAATTCCTTTCGGGCACCTCAAATAAGAATTAGCCCGTTCTTTTTAAAAGTTATTACTTTTCCGTTGTTTTTATATAATAAAAACCATTGTCTCAAACGAATTTATCCGGGCTATTCTTTAATCTCAATTCTTATACTTTATAAAAAATGAAAATGAAAAATCTTATCGCAATGTGTTTTCTTATAGTTATTACAAGTTGCCAGCAACAGCATCACTACAAAACCATTGGCAGTATCGAACGATTGGATCCTGAATTGGATAAAATTATTTCTTCAAATGCAAAGCCTGAAATTATTGCAGAAGGTTTTGATTGGAGTGAAGGGCCGGTATGGATTGAAAGTCAGGAGATGCTTTTATTTTCTGATGTTCCCCGGGATACAGTTTTTAAATGGACAGAAGAAAAAGGGAAAGAAGTTTACCTTACCCCGTCAGGTTATAGTGACACTTTAAAAAGGGGTGGAGAAATGGGTTCGAATGGGTTACTGACTGATGAAAAAGGCAATCTTGTTTTATGCCAGCATGGTAACAGGCAAATAGCAAGAATGGAAGCTCCTGTTGATAAACCTGAAGCAAAATACACAGCCATTGCCAACCTTTATAACGGCAAAAGATTTAACAGCCCCAATGATGCCGTTTACAATAGCAGCGGGGAATTATTTTTTACTGATCCGCCTTATGGGTTAGAAAAACAAACAGACGATCCAAAAAAAGAAATCCCCTTCCAGGGTGTTTACAAAGTAAATACAAACGGAGAGGTAGTACTTGTAACGGATTCACTTACCCGCCCCAATGGGATCGCTTTTTTTCCCGGAGAAAAAACATTACTTGTCGCTAATTCAGATCCGGATAAACCCAACTGGTATGCATTTGATATAGGGCCCGGTAACAGTTTTACTAATGCCAGAATATTTTACAGCGCTGCAGGGTATGACAATACTCAAAAGGGGTTGCCTGATGGAATGAAAATAGACAAGAATGGAAATGTATTTGCAACCGGGCCTGGTGGGGTATGGATATTTAACAAAGAGAGTAAAGTTTTGGGTAAGATCAGGCTACAGGATGCAACTTCTAATTGTGCTTTTTCTCCTGATGAAAAAACTTTGTACATAACTAACGATATGTATGTTTTAAGATTGAAGATGAGAGATTGATATCATTACTATTTTCCATCATGTTAATGAAAAAGTTATTCACTAACCTTACTTTTTGGGTGCTTACAGCAATTGCTGCCGGAGCTCTTTTAGGAAATTTTGCACCAGCCACAGCGGTAAAAATGCAGCCATTAAGTTATTGGTTTATTGCAGCAGTAAAGCTATTTATATACCCAATAATATTCCTGACAATTACACTCGGTATAAGTAAAATGAGCAGTTTAAAAAAGGTAGGCAGGGTTGGGGGAAAAGCCTTGATTTATTTTGAAGTTGTTACCACTTGTGCTTTGCTTATAGGTGTAATAGTAGTAAATATTATTAAGCCGGGAACCGGCGTTGTTATTTCATCAATAGAAGGTGGAGATATAACACCCTATGCAAAACAGGCAAATAATTTTAGCTTATGGCAGTTTTTAAAAGATAACATTACAATACAGGTATTATTAGCAGCAATTTTATTTGGAATATTTTTAAGTAAATATGAGGGCAAACAAAAAGTTATTACACTGCTTTCCATTATTTCAAAATATATTTTTAAGCTCCTGCATTTGGTAATGTTCCTCGCACCTCTTGCTGCTTTCGGAGGCATGGCATACACCATCGGCAAATACGGTTTATATACTTTACTTCCTTTGGGCAAACTTATGCTCACTGTGTATACTACAATGACCATTTTTATTTTTGTTGTGCTGCGTTTTATTTTACTGTATTACAAAATAAAATTATGGGATTTTTTAAAGTACATTAAAGCTGAGTTACTTATTGTTTTTGGTACCTCCTCTTCAGAATCTGCTTTACCTTCTTTAATGGAAAAATTAGAACGGATGGGTTGCTCCAAACCTATAGTAGGCCTCGTAGTTCCTGCAGGCTATTCTTTCAATCTTGATGGTACTACAATTTATCTTTCCATGGCTGTTCTTTTTTTAGCCCAGGTTTATGATGTTCATTTATCGTTTGCCCAGCAAATGACTATTATTGCTATTTTATTCATAACATCAAAAGGCGCTGCCGGAGTTACAGGCAGCGGTTTTGTTGTATTAATCTCAACTATAACTGCTATTAAAGTTATCCCGGTAGAAGGATTGTCTTTGTTAATAGGTGTTGACAGATTTATGAGTGAAGCAAGAGCTATAACCAATTTTATAGGAAATGGTGTATCCGCTATTTGGCTTGCTAATAACGAAAACGAATTTGACAAAAGACAAATGAATATTGCTTTTAATTATATTGAACAAACAAAAGAAGAGGTTGATTATAACAATGGTAGTGGTAATTAAAAATAATGCGGGAAAAGTCCCGCATTATTTTTAATTACCTGACAGTTTAAAAGCTTTACAACTATGCTTCTTAAGTTAGTGTTTGAATTTTAAGGTATATGACTAAAAACGGGCATATACATTTATACAGATTATAATTTAGTAATTATCACATCCTCTACTACATGAGTTTTTCTGCTAACAGCATATGTAATTTTGCTATCATTCTTTTTACTGCTTACTTCAACAGTTATTTTACCCGCATCTATTTCATCTGTATTTAACCGGTACTTCCTTTTAATCTCTTTACCTGCAACTTTTTCGGTATAAAGCATTTCTCCAAATGAATTTCTGAGGGTTATTATAAATTCATCTGCTTCAGTGTTGTTAAGATTTAATTGAAATACTGAGTGGTCGTTTGCAGTGCCGATGTATTTAAATTCAACGGGATTCTCATCTTTATTATTAGCAAAGCTTTGCGTGGAAGCGATAGAAAAAATTATCATAAAAGCGATTACTGTCATTTTTGTTTTGTTCATTGCTGATTTCATAAAAAAGTTTTTAATTTAATAATTGTGGTTTTAAAATTTTGATTTTGTCATAGAACATTTCAATCTAATAGCAAAATCAATAATCTTGTAGCATGCAAAATCTTATAGCTAAGAGGCAGATGAATTGGTAATTGGTAAAAAGAATTTACCTTATTTATGCTCCTGGTATTTTGGAAGACCAGGTAAAGCTTTGTAACCCGGGGTGCTTTTGTATTGTAAAAGTATACCCGTAAAAATCTTGATCCAAACAACATGTTATGTTGTTTCCGTATCTTAAAAAAAAGTATGATCTTATGAAACCGTTGACGCTACTGTATTTGAGAGTAATTATGAAGTGATGCCCAAAGCTCATCCTGCTTACCTTATGTGCCGGGTTGGACAGGAACTTGCCATTTAATTTATGAAAGAAAAGTTATGATAGCGAGTAAAGGTTACCTTTTTTGCAGATTGGTATAATATGTGTAATAAATACACATTAAATCGTTATTAAGATGACCATTGTTGTTTGGTATAAGAGAGAATTTTTGAATTTTGAAGGCAAACTATCTTTTAACCAATATCCGGCTCAGCTATACAAGCCGGATAACTTAAAAATTAAATTATGAAATCACTTATCAAATCATTAGTTTTTGACAGGGAACTTGTTAATACAATCAAAAAAGTAAATATGGAAAGAGCACATTTATACAACTTGCTTTTTGTAGGTAAGATAACCATGAAGGAATATCTCAGGTTAAAAACCGGGACCACCGGCAAGGCATGTTTATAAATTAAACCATCTTACTGATTTTCCTTTACATTTGATCTGATGTAAAAATTAAAACTGAGTGTAATGGATGATTCAAACAAAAAATATCTTACTCGCCATGTTTTTTTCTGGTTAAAAAATCCTGATTCACCGGAAGACCTGAATAAATTATTAGAAGGATTGAAAACATTGGAGAAAATTGAAACAGTCCGTAAGATATATATTGGCGTGCCTGCCTCAACTGAAATTCGTGAGGTTGTTGATTCAACCTTCAGCGCTTCAGAACTTTTGTTTTTTGATGATACCGCCGGCCAAAAAATCTACCAGGATCACCCTATACACAAAAAATTTGTAGAAGACTGCTCGCATTTATGGCAGAAAGTAATTGTATATGATTCAATGAATATTAATTCCTGAATATTTATTTAAATACTTTTTCTATTCGGGTAAGCTTGCCCTGTTCATTACAACCCTCTATAATAACTCTGAATTTTTTGGTAATATCATTATTATAAAAAGTAAGAAACAGGCGACGGCGGGTTTTATCTGTAAGCACAAAAGGATTCCAGTATAAGGTAGTTCTAAGATCGGGATCACTGCTTGCCTGGGCAGAAGGATACTCCGGTGAATAAAATTGTTTAACAGGAGTATACCCTGTAACAGTAACATGATCTAAACCTTTTGCATCATTCCGTGATGCACCTTTTTTGTAATACACTGCGATAGCACCGCCGGCACCGCCGCCAATAGCTCCTATAAAGGGGGGCCTGAAAACTTTGATCATTGCTACATCGTTCATAGATATAGATTGTATTAGATCTAAGTCAGTGGGGCTTTCATTTAAAAAAATTGCCGGAGTTCCTCCCCGCCAGGAGAGGCTTGGCGTGCCTGAAAGATTTACCTGTAAGCCCGGCACTTTTCCCTGTAAATAACTTAAAACAGTTTGTGAGTTTGCAAATGGATCATCTTCTGTAATAAAACTATAATCATCACTCCCTCTGAATAAACCGGAAGTATATTCCTCATCCATTACTTGCTTCTTTGATTTTTGTTTGGTATTTATAACTACGGTTTGCAAAACTTTGGTTTTTTGCGAGCTGAGCTGTGCAAAATATTTTTCAGAAATCTGCCTGTTTTTTACTACGGTACTGTCTTTCCTGTTATACCCATACATCCATGCAAGCTGTGGCTGAAGCGCCATTGGCAGGTTTAGCAAACTATTTTTTATATTGAAAGATGCCCTGGAAGTAAGTTCTTTATTTTTATCATTATTAAACTGATAATAGATTTGTGCTGTATCGTAAAAAATAAGTGATGGAAATAAAAAACTTCCATCGTCCTGTACTTTTGATGTTAATAGTTCGCTCCCCTTATTCTTTGACTGAAGAATGCCCATTACCTCTTTATTTTTAAGAAGGCCTTTATCTATACCATATGCCTTTCCTTCAATAGCAAGATAATCTTCAGGCAGTGATTTTAATACAGGCCAGCGATTGGCAAGAAGGTCTTCCCATTTAAATCTTCTCCATCCGTTTGTCATCATTATAAGATCTAAATGTTCAACAACTGAATCAGCCTCCCCGGAAAAATAATAACCAGGGTTATGAACATAACCTTTAATATCACTTGTCATTAAAAGATGGGCAAAAATATTATCCTGATTTTCGCCTGATGCATTAAGGTCTGCATCTGTTACAGCAACAGAAAGATTGCAGCTAAGAGTATCGGGAACATCTACCTGTATTACATTTTTCTCCCTCTTTAAAGTATTAATAAGCGAAGGGTTCAGGTCCGTGATAAAATAATAATCCTGCTGGTTTATAAAGACAATCCTTTCTGCCAAAGGCCTCTCATCTTTATCAAAAATGGTAATTTGTGCAATGCCCGCCGGCAAACTGTCCACAGGTATACTTGCATTTATATTGGCACCTGCACCCAACCTGGCCTTTGCTCTGTAAATTAACTGCTGTTGGAACTGGCCTATTATAGTAACCTCCGAATATCGGGATGAGGTATCCGATGATCGCTTTACCGTATAATTTATTTGATTTCCTAAGTTATCTACCTCAATCACAACACCTTCTTTTTTGGCACCAGGTAAAGAGGTTTCATGCAACTGCCCATGATCATCTTTCCAAACTGCTTTATAGCTTTCAATACCCACAGGTGTTATTGTAAATATACCCATCCCATCGTGAATACTTTTAAAGGTTGTAATTTTTTTACCCCCGGCATCTAATATGTCTCCCTTTACAATTAGAGGTATCCCATGCTCATCAGTGGCCTTAAACGCTACTCTTGACGGCACGTTCTGTATAAGATCTCCACCTTCAGGAAAAAATTGCAGGTAGGCTGAAGAAACTGTGGCTTTATTAACAGCGGCATTTTTAGTTATTAAAGAGAATCCTTTTATATATAGAAATGAAGAGTCAAAATTCAGCATCCATTTGGTATAAGCTCTTACATATATCCTGTCCCCGGTGATATTTGCAGGGATATCAAATGATGATGCTGCGCTCGCTCTGATTACAGGTGCCGTAATTCGCTGAATTATATTTCCCTTACCATCAACGAGCTCGGCGTACAATGTTTTACTTATCAATGATAAATTAATACCTGAAAAAAGATATGCTTTAAACCATATTGTTTCCCCTGCATTGTAAACACTGCGGTCAAAATGAAGATATAATTTTTCCTGGGGATAGTTTTTATCAAGCCTGTCAAGAACACTGTCGAAATGCTGGGCATTCAAAAAAAAGGACAAAAGAATTGCGGCTATGGACAGGCTGGTTTTAATGTAAAAAGCGTTTTTCATACGGCATCAAAAGAAAAGGCAGGGATTAATAATTTGGTTATCACGTTTAAGTGTATTGAGACAAGGAATATTTTTTAGTTTATTATTATAGTGTCTTTTTTCTCATTTCTTGCCCGCTTTTTAAAAAATCCTCTTAGTAAAAAATTATGCTGAATTGCCTCAAGATCATCATCTAATTTTTTGGTGCCTGATTTCAGGTTTTGTAAAATAACTTTGAGGTTAGCGGCAGACTGTTCATCATGCAATAGCATGCCAACAGGTGCTTTTTCATTATTTAAGCTATTGTTGATATTATTAGTGGCGGTCTTTAAATTATCTACAATTCCCTGGGACGAGCCTGCCACCTGCTGTAACTGCTGAACGGTTGATCTTAACCTGCTGAAAATAACTGTATCACTAACAAGATCATTTGCTAACGTACCTTTATCATTGAGCCTTGCTGCATAAGCTGCCACATTTGCGCTAAGCTTTTCAAGATTTACTGTTGCCCTTCTAAGGGTGATAGTAGAGGCACTTAAATCATTAACCAGGGTCTCGTCAGTAAGTAATTTGCCTATAGTTCCGTTACCATCCTGTATCCTTTTGGTAATTACTTTAAAGCTGTTTGTGATCTCAAGTAAATTGTTATTATTTTTTGCAAGGGTGTTCATCATTTCATCAGTGCTTAACAATTTTTCTATTCCCAGGATATCACCTTCCTGAACCTCTGGTGATTGGAGTGTACCTCCATAAATTACAATAATTTTATTACCAATTAACCCATCTGAACTAATTTTAGCTTTGGCATCTTTTCTTATAAACTGGTGAGAATGCTGCTCAATATTCATATCTGCTTCAACTTTCGCATTTCCCAAAAGCACTATTCTTTTTATGGTTCCTATCTTAACCCCCGAGAACCATACATTATTACCTTTTTGCAAACCATTTACATCATCAAAGATGGCTTTTACCATTATTGATTTTTCAAAAGTTTTTTTCTGACTGCCTAATGTAAGTACAGCAATTATAAAGATGGCAAGGCCGATAAATATAAATATTCCAACTATTATGGCTCTTTTGTTAGTGTTCGATTTCATTGGTTATTTATAAAGTTATAATTATAAAAATCTTTTATGCGCTCATCATCGGTATTAAATACTTCTTCAAAAGTTCCCTTCTTTATAAACCTGCCATCAAACATCATTGCAATATAGTTGCCGGTGGATTTAGCACAGGTAAGATCATGTGTAATAATTATTGATGTGGTATTAAATTTCTTCTGTACTAAGTTGATCAGGTTGTTTATTTCAATAGATGTTATTGGGTCAAGTCCCGCCGTTGGCTCATCATATAACATTATTTCCGGATTCAGTATCAGGGTTCTGGCAATACCGATCCGCTTCCGCTGGCCACCGGATAGCTCAGAAGGCATTTGATCAATAGTTTGCTCCAGGCCAACATCATCGAGCACACTCTCTATTGCTTCAGTAACCTGCTGATGAGTCATATGCCTTGAATTTCTTACCAAAGGAAAAGCAAGATTTTCTCTTACCGTCATACTATCATACAGGGCGCTGCTCTGGAAAGAAAAGCCAATTTTTAAACGAATATCCTGCAACTCCTTTGCATTTAAAAGATCTACATCTTTTCCCAGAACATTTACCACGCCGCTGTCTGGTGTTAATAATCCGCAAATCAATTTTATCAACACTGATTTGCCTGTACCTGAACGGCCAAGCACTACTACATTTTCCCCTTTATACACTTCAAGATCCAAACCCTGTAAAACTTTTTTTTCGCCAAATGATTTATAGAGATCCTTTATTGAGATCACTAATTCCCTTTTATCAATTTCAGGTATCCCATTTTCCATGCTTATGTCCTGATATTATTAGTAATTTGAACAATAAGAATCTCTTCAATAAAAATCAGAAACATGGAAATAACCACGGAAGCATTAGCTGCTTTCCCTACGCCTTCCGTTCCCTGGCTGGCATTATAACCCTGGTAGCAACCTACAATACCAATTGTAAATCCAAAAACAATTGATTTTAATAATGATGAAAAAATATCAAGGAAAGATATCTTATCAAATGCCTGTTGAAAGAAAGAGATAAAACTCGTCATTTCATTTTGGTGAACATTTATATATGCCCCCAACATGGCCACTGCGCCGGTATAACACATAAGCATAGGAATCATAAACGTAGTGGCCAGAACCCGGCTAACTACTAAAAATTTAAACGGATTCACAGCAGAAACTTCCATAGCATCTATCTGTTCAGTCACCTTCATTGAACCCAATTCAGCACCAATGCCGGAGCCAACTTTCCCTGCAGCTATTAATGCGGTTACCAACGGCGCCAGCGCTCTTATTATAGCAATAGCAACAAGGGAAGGCAACCATGAAGAAGCCCCAAATTCAGCCAACGATGGACGGGATTGCTTGGTAAAAACCAGGCCGGTAACAAAGCCGGTTAGGGTGATAAGTGGAAGTGATTTATAACCTACATTATAACATTGCCTGATGATTTCCTTAAACTCGTAAGGTGGTTTTAAAACTTCTTTAAAAAAACGGATTACAAATTTAAATGCACTGTGCAGATCAAAGAAAAAACTATCAACTCCTTTCGTAATAAAATATTTCCCGGGTTCTTTAATTATCATAATTGCTGCAATTGGTTTTCAAAAATATCAGTACTAACGCAAAGATGGTGCAAATCGGGCAATTAAGTCAGTACAATCCATTTGTAATAACTACTGTAAGAAAACCTTTAGTTTAGAATGCCTTAAAGTGATTAGCAAATATTAAGGATTCGGGATATAGAAATTTTACCGCATAGACACATAATTCACAAAAAAACATAGAATAATAACGAGTAACTATATGCACCTATGTTTCTAATGATATCATGAAAGGGAAAGAATATTTCTTTTACCTCTCTCTTTTAAATCATGTTAATTTGTATTTATCTTTTATACTTCTATGATAAAATCTTTTCTCCTGTTTATTGTTATCATATTTTCCTGGCAATTCTCTTTTGCTCAATACAGCATTTCTGCTGCTGCAAAAAACTGGGCCGATAGTGTTTTTAATACCTTATCAGATACCGAAAGAATTAGTCAGTTGATGATGCTTAGGGTTAGCCAGGTAACCGCCAATGGTGTGGTTTTTTATGAAGAAAAAGTGGCTGATGCAATACAAAAATATAATATAGGCGGAGTAGTTTTATTCCAGGGCGGCCCCATAAGGCAGGCAAATTTTATAAATCATTTTCAGGGCATCGCTAAAACTCCATTAATGGTTTGTATTGATGCAGAATGGGGACTGGGTATGCGTTTCGATAGTATAGTACCTTTGAACCATCAATTAATGTTAGGCGCCTTACCTAATGCATCAATTGTTTATCAATATGGAAAAATAGTAGGTGAGCAATGTAAACGTGCAGGCATCCAGGTAAACTATGCCCCTGTTGTTGACATCAATAATAATCCCAATAACCCTGTTATAAATGACCGCTCTTTTGGAGAAGATAAATATAAAGTAGCCCTATTCGGAATTCAATATATGAAGGGCTTACAAGATGCCGGGGTGCTTGCCTGTGCAAAGCACTTCCCTGGTCATGGAGATGTAGCTGTTGATTCACATTACGATCTTCCCATAATTAATAAAACAAAAGCGCAGTTAGATTCCCTGGAGCTTTATCCCTTTCGTGAAATGTTCAAGGCTGGCGTAGGAAGTGTGATGGTGGCACACTTATATATCCCTGTAATTGACAGTACTCCCAACCGTGCAACTTCTGTTTCTAAAAATAATGTAACGGGTTTATTAAGAAATGAGCTTGGTTACCAGGGCTTAACTTTTACTGATGCGCTTGATATGAAGGGTGTGGCAAAGTTTTTTCCCGGCGGAGAAATAGCAGTGGAATCACTAATAGCTGGTAATGATATTCTTTGCCTGCCTGGCGATGTAGGTGAAAGTATAACAAAAATAAACGAAGCCATTTCAAATGGAAGGCTTAGCTGGAATGATATTTATGCAAAATGCAAGAAGCTTTTAGCCATAAAATATATGTATGGTCTTTCAAAAACAAGACCTGTTGATACTGCACATTTAGCAGAAGATATAAATAGTAAAGTGAATGGTATAAAAAAACTGGTAGCTGAAAATGCCATCACTTTGCTGAATAATAAAGATGAAATTTTTTACCCGCTTATTAGCCCTTCAAAAAATGATAGTGGTAAATCTATTGCTTATGTAGGCATTGGTATAAGCGCTGATAATGCATTTGCAAAAAGAATGAGAACAGATTATAATGCAGATATTTTTTATTTTGATTACAAACAGGATTCCGCGGGTGTTTTTTCAATAACAGAGCTTATAAAAAAGCGCTACAAGTCAGTAGTGATAGGTATTCACAGGTATGCCCGGTTTCCTGCAAATAATTTCGGCATAAGTAAAAATGCAATTAATCTCGTGCATAAGCTTCAGCAGCAAACCAAAGCAATCATCTTTGTTTTTGGAAATCCTTATGCAATAAAAAATTTCTGTACTGCCCCAAACTTAGTTGCCTGCTACGAAGATGATGACATAATACAAAATACTGCTGTTGATTTTTTAAAAGGGAACATGTCAGCATTGGGAAAATTGCCGGTAACTGTTTGTGACGACTATCGCTATGGCAGCGGAATAGTTGTTAATATAAATAGCCTGCCTGTGGCAAACCCGCTGCATACTTCTTTTAATTATTCAAAGTTTAGTGTAATAGATTCTATTGCAAATGATGCTATTGTAAATGAGGCAACTCCGGGGTGTGTAGTGCTTGTAGCTAAAGATGGAAAAATTGCTTATCAAAAAGCTTTTGGAAAATATGATTATGACAAGCCTGATTCTGTAACACTTGCTTCAATATATGATATGGCATCTGTTACAAAAATATGCGCCACAACTATTGCCGTAATGAAATTGTATGATGAAGGAAAAATTAAACTTAATAAAACTTTGGGCTATTATCTTCCCTGGGTGAGAGGAAGCAATAAACAAAATTTATCAATAGAGAACATTTTATTACACCAGGCAGGTCTTACAGGATGGATACCTTTTTATAAAGAAACACTCGATACTTTTCAGGCTCCGCTAAAAACAATTTATTCTTCACAGCTAAAAGATTCTTTTAAAACCCGTGTAGCTGATAATTTATTTCTTCGTAACGATTGGGGTGATACGATGTATAAACGCATCCTGCAAAGCCCTGCAGGGCCTTCTGATAAATACGTATACAGTGATAATGATTTTATTTTCATGGGTAAGATTGTTGAAAAAATTTCTAAAAAATCATTGGATGAATATGTACGGCAACAATTTTATGATCCCATGGGATTAACCTTCACAGGGTTTAAACCCCGTGAAAAATTTCCTTTGGATGAAATAGCGCCAACAGAAAAAGAAAAATATTTCCGGCTGCAACAGGTACATGGTGATGTTCATGATCCCGGGGCTGCTATGTTTGGCGGCGTTGCAGGCCATGCAGGATTGTTCAGTAACGTAAATGATCTTGCAGTTATAATGCAAATGCTGCTGAATGGCGGAAAATACAATGGACATACATATCTGAAAGAAGAGACGATAAATCTTTTTACTTCATATAATTCTTCCATTAGCCGCCGCGGTTTTGGTTTTGATAAACCTGAAAAGGATAATGCTTTAAGGCCTGAGCCTTATCCCGCAAAAGCAGTGTCACCGCTCACATTTGGCCATACCGGATTTACCGGCACGTGTGTGTGGGCAGATCCTGAATATAACCTCATTTTCATTTTTTTAAGCAACCGCGTAAATACTAATGGGGGTGATAGCAATAAGCTTTTAAAATTAAATGTGAGGAGTAAGATTCAGGAGGCGGTGTATGATGCGATGGGGAAGCAGAGATTATGATTTAGACAGATGGCTTTTTAGTTTAATCAGAAACTATCCAAGTTCGGCGAAGTCTTCGACTTCGTCGCACCGGCAGCAAATCTTCAGATTTGCAAATAATAAAGAAGTGAGTATTTTGCAAGATGAGTACAGGCTATCAAATCACTTCACAAAATGGTTTGTATTTTGTAACCTTCACTATAGTTGATTGGGTAGATATTTTTTCACGTAAGATTTACAGGGATATAATTATTGATAGTCTTAATTATTGCATTAATAACAAAGGCTTAAAAGTATATGCCTGGTTTATTATGACCAATCATGTTCATTTAATAATCGAAAGCGAAAACGAAAATTTATCTGATATAATAAGAGATATAAAAAAGTTTACTGCATATAAAATAATTGAAGCTGTGAAGAGTGAGCCGGAAAGCAGGCGTGAGTGGATTCTTCATCGGTTTAGTTACAATGCATCA
>JBDSAQ010000094.1:0-5750 GCA_039922095.1 Ginsengibacter sp.
TATGCTGAACGCTATCTCTTACTTCAATTAACGGAAAAGATTTTAAGTAGAATGCTGATGAGTTTCCTGATGTATCGGTTTTTACTATCAATCCTGCACCTTTGGTTTCTATATAATTTCTTATTATCGAAATATCTGAGGCAGGCAGTGCAGTTAATGCAGAAGCATCAGCTATTATTATATCAAACTTTTCAAGTAACGAAGCTGTAATGCGATCAATAGGGGCAGGCACAATATTTACAAACTGCCTGTCGTATTTATTTTTACTGATAGATGTTCTTACAGCAAATTTGTATTCGTTTTTTGTAAGCCAGTTTTTTAGAAATTTATTTTCAAAATCCGGGTATGCAGCAATAAGAAGAATACTTAGTGGTTGAGTAATTTTTACTTCAACAGGAACAGGTTCGCTTTCTAAAGTGTCATTACCGGATATTACAGTAACTGAATAAACTGCCCTGTCTAAATGTTTAGGTGTGGCAGTTAGCTGAAAGCAGGATGTGTACTTTGCAGCTACAATAACTGAATCAAGATTTGTATTAAACCCGGTTAAAATAATTTTAGCTGGTAAAGAAGTTGCATTATTAAACCTTCCCTGCACCAGCAACGGCTCTCCTGGTTTAAGCTTTTGGGTCCAATCAATATTAATAATGCTGTTTTCAACAATAGCCGGATGAAATATTACAGGAGTTTTATTAAGTAAGTTTAGCTCATTTTCATTTAACCCATAGCCAAAAATATGAATAGCTTTAGGATTGTAGGAACCTTCTGTAAAAGCTGTAACATCAGTAATGTAGGCTGCATTAAAAGCTTTGATATCCCTATCTGTTGTAAATATTTTTGCATCTCTTTCAGCAGTAAGAATTTTTTGAGCGCTATCGCTATTAAATCCTTCTGTTAGTAAAATTGCTGTATTAAAATTGCTGGTTTTTTGCTTTTGATTTATAGTAAAAGGTAAGGCAAGAAAAATTAGACTTATAACTTCTAATGCTGAAGCGATCAGCCTTGCAGGCATCCATGATTTATTCTCTCTTTTGATTTCTTTCCATACCAGAAAGATCAGTAACAATACACACAGAGCTATAATAATTAACTTCCAATACATATTATTGCCTGCTGCCTTTGTTTAAGTTCATGAAATATTGTTTTGATAAATTCATGCCGGCATTATTGTTAGAGTAGGGGAGTTTTTCAGCCACTGCAGTCATGTGTTGTAATCCATGTTCAGCATCGTCAATGTCTTTTATTTTATAGTTACCGTTTAATATTTTTCTAACGGCTGATAATGATGTTAAGTAAACAGCAGGTTGATTAGCAGCGCTTATGCTTAATTGCCCGAAAGCCTGTTGCAGCATGTATTGTGAAGATGCAGTTAAGTTGCCGCCTGCCTTTAATTGTTCTAAAGCTCCCAACGCTCTTCTAACTATAGTTGTTACTGTGTCAGGTTTTTTAAGATTTTGGTGCATTACCGCCTGGCTGATTTTAAACAGATCTCCGCTTAATCTTTTATCCGGGTTTAATGTGGTTGGTTTAAAGCCTGTTTTTTGTACATATACTCTTGATTTTTGCTGCAGGTCTTTCAATAGCCGTAAAGCCTTGTATTCATATGGCAAAGCTTCCTTTGGAAAAAACGTTCTCAATTTCAGTTCAGCATTCCACATTTCAGCGAGTGTTGCTTTCAGTTGCTTTTTTGTTTCAGGGTCAAAGAAGGTAGCATCTTCTGCATTATCATGGTTATGTCCATATTTTTCCAGAATTTCATTTGTATTGTCAGTGTTGTTTTTGTTATTGTGTATTTCCTCATGATCATCATGATCATCACCAATTTTAGTATCAGTTTCTTCGCCCAGGAATTTACCATAACGCATCCTCAACAGCTTTTGGTCAATACCCAGATCGTTACTTTTTTTCTTAAATTCTTCAGCGCTAATAGTTGCTTTATCTTTTAGCAGTTGCTCAGTTTCAATAATAATTTGCCGCTGACTTCTAAAAAGTTCAGGCTTTATATCAAGTGGTGAAATCAGGGCATCCATACTTGTCAGCCCGGTTGTATCCTGTAAAGTAACAATGTAAACATCAGAACGGGTTTGTTGGTTATGGCTGTCAATTGCGCTTACATAAAAGTATAATTCATCTCCCGGCTGCATGCCCAATGTTTTACAATCTATCAATCTTTGTAAATCATATCCCCTGTTACCTGCGATAAAATTTGAAAAAAATAATCTTTGTTCTGTAAAGTTTACGGCCTCGCCCTGTCCTCTTGAAATGGTGGCTAAAATATTAGCTGCTTTAATACCATAATCATCTGTAAGGGTAGCCTTTACTATTATCTTTTCAGGTTCCCCGTAATTTAAAGAAGTTGCTGGTTTAGGTGATTGAATAGCTATAACGGGAGGTTGATCTTTAATTGTTTCTATCCTGTATAGTTCAGATAACTTGTTATCAATTTTTACCTGGTAAAAGCCGGGCGCTTTTATTAATTTTTGTGTCTTCCATTCAAAGCTTCCAGCATTGCCTGAAAGCTGAAGAATATTGTTATCATTAAAAAGGAGGCTTACCTCTTTTGCTGGTATGTTTGTTTGTATTTGCCATGAAACCAAAGCACCTTCTTCTGCCAGTAAATT
The DNA here is from genome assembly GCA_039922095.1 of Ginsengibacter sp. Classification (GTDB taxonomy): domain Bacteria; phylum Bacteroidota; class Bacteroidia; order Chitinophagales; family Chitinophagaceae; genus Ginsengibacter. The sequence continues at coordinate 2,622 of JBDSAQ010000094.1, forward strand.
AAACCTGCTTTGTTGTCTTGATCCTTTTCGGGTATATGAAGGCGGAGTTATAAAGATGCTTGCATTTTTTATTTGCGGTAATAATATTTCATGAACAGTATTGATTGGTGATGTGCGTTTTATTATACTTGTTGTATTTTGAAAATTGGTATTGAAAAGAATTTTAAAAAGGGCTATACTGAGTAATAGAGCTATTGTTAACACTATGAGTGATATGGTAAATTGCCTTTTAAAAGGATCAGGTGGTTTTAAAGAAATCAATTCAGCTTCAACTTTTTTCAACTGCATCCTCTGAAGAAGATTTAATGAGGAGTGAGGTTTTAAAACCAGTTGTGTGCTTTCTTCTAAAGCAGGATTTGTAATATTTAAAAATCCTGATACATCCCCTTCACTCAGCTTCCAGTCTCTGTTGATTATTGTTGTAAGTAAAAATAAAAGTATTAAAAAAGGCAGACTCCAATAAAAGGGTATTGCAAATAATTTATTCAGAAGCACAAAGACTATAACTGTAAATGAGAATGCCATGAAGAATTGTGAAAGCAAAGCTTTGTACATCCATTTTTTTCTCAGGTGCACTAAAACATTCCTGGCCTGTGTTTCATGCATACGCTTTACGTTTATTACTTACTAATGAAATATATCTCTCTATACAAAAAATTATAAAGGTGATAAGCCAGAGAAGTTTGGTAAGGTCCCGGGTTTCAACAAAATTTTTCTTATTAAACGTTTTGCTTTCTTTTACAATTTCCGGCTGAAGCTGGGCTGAAGCAATAATCCTGTTATCAGATTCTTTTATATTAACATCGGGCAAAATCAAAAGATCAAATATCATTTCGGCAAATTGAGAACTCCATGGAAGGTCATTCCAGGCAGGATTAAAGCGGCTATAAAAATGATATGTATTGTTGTACGTTTTTTCGAGGTTTAAAACCGTATGTCCAAAGCCATCCTTCCATAAAGTTTCAAAACTGCTGCCAGATGCGGAACTGTTTTGTATTAGCCGTGAAAGATGTATAGGATCCTGGTTAATAGAAAAACTATTTACCGGATTTATCCATGAATCAATCTGGTGCTGCGTTCCGGTTTCGTAAACAAAAATTTTTGAGGGCAGCTTTTGTAATGGTAAAGTTTTTTCTGAGAGCCAGAATAACCAATCTGAGTTTGGGGTTATGCTGTTTATATTATCTATAACAGACATTTTTATTTTTAAACCGGTGTATTGTTGTATAGCATCAATAGCGGCTTTTATATAATTAGCATCAGTAGAAAACTGATCTGTATAAACTATGATATCTAATGTAGAAGTATCAACTTCAATCCTGTTAGTGTTAATGCTATCCCTGCGTGATACGTATATTTTTCCATTATTACCTGATAGCAGGAATTCACTGTTTTTGGTGGGATACACTATGTTTTCAGAAGTATAAAAGGTAGCTGAAGGTTTGCTGTTTGCAACAATTAGACGAATACTGTCTGCGTTAATTCTAAAAGCTTTTACTATACGCTTGCTTACAGTATCCGCTGATGTATAAGTCATCCATTTTAGGTTCATTGATACCTGGGGTCTTGCTCCGGTAAATCTTTTAAGCCTGTTATCAGTAAACAGGTAAACAGGCAATTCCGCAGGAACCTTTTCGTTTAACTGTTTTAATACAGTCCAGTAAGAAATACCTGTTTCATTACTGGTATCAGCAGGCTTTTTTAAAGCTTCTTCAAGATCATCCAGCGCAAAGTCTTTATTGAAGTAATGAAATTTATAGCCAGCCTTTACTAACGAATCTATGACTTGTTTAAAATTTTTATAAGCCGGGTGAAGGCTTTGTCTTTCTATCATTATCCACCCTTTTTTATTTGTTGCAATAAGCTGTTTTTGCCATTGTGGTTTAGCAATCAGAAAAGCTAATGTAATAACAAGCAGGCATCTCAATATCAACAGCAAGATATCTTTAAGCCTAAGGTTCTGGGCCTCTTCCTTTGCACTCTCTTCTATTAAAAAAATGCTTCCTACGTGGAATGTTTTGCCTTCCCGGATGTTCCATAAATGAATGATAACAGGGATTGCAATTCCTGCAATTGCGAACAGCCATATAGGTTGCAGAATTTGAAACAAGCTTATATTTTTAAATTATTACGTTGTTTCAGGAAATCTCTCAGGGTTGTATCCATTGGTTGATTCATTTTTATCAATCTATAAAAAATATTCCTATCGAGCAGTTGAGTCCGGATAGTTGCAAGATATTCATCAAGCCGTTGTTTGTATAGTTTATTTGTTTGTTGGGCATCAATTTTAATAGCTTGTTTTGTTTCAAGATCTTCTAAAATTGTATATCCTTTATAATCAAATTCCATTTCATTTTCTGCCATTATGTGCAGCACAATAACTTCATGCCTTAACGATGAAACCAGCTCAAGCATTTTTGTTATTTCATTATCCTGCTGATAAAAGTCAGTTATAAAAACCAGCAATTCTCTTTTCTGATTTCCCAGGAAAATATTCCGGTAATGTATTGCTTCAGTAAATTTTCCGCCTGCCTGTATATGCTCAAGCTGGTGCAGTAATCTTGTTAAGTGCTGGTGATCTTTGCGGGCAGGCAGAGAAAACAGGTCGCCTTCCCGAAAAAGATATAAACCGATAGCATCGCCTTGTAAATGGGAAAGATATGCTAATGAAGCAGCAACATATTTTGCAAATTCCATCTTGGTAAAATTCCCATCCCTATGATTCATGGAAGCGCTGGCATCTAATAAAAACCTTACAGATATACTTGTTTCAATTTCAGATTCTCTTATATAATATCTATCTGACCGGGCAAACATTTTCCAGTCGAGTGACCTCAGGTCATCACCGGGCTGATAGCTTCTGTATTGGCTAAATTCCATGCCTGCACCTTTTATATTGCTGTTATGTATTCCTGTCATAAAGCCATCTACAGTGGTTTTTGCAGCCAGAGACAAGTCTTTAATTGTCATCAAAATTTTGGGATCAAGTAGCCTGCTCATGTAATTGATAATTGATAATGGATAATGACAAATAACCAATATAAATGTCATCGCAATTTTCTCAACCCAAAATTCTCTTTGGTCTTTCAACAACTTTTATAAGTTCATTTGTTACATCATCTGAAGTTA
>JBDSAQ010000095.1:0-4742 GCA_039922095.1 Ginsengibacter sp.
GAAAGCATACATAAATTTGCAAGCTTTTTGATTATTTTGCAAATACCTTGCAGTTATTATTTTGTCTAAACAATATTATATTCAATAACTACAAGGCTTTCTGACTTTTTGAGGGACGACTAAATAAACTGTTTGGTTTGTAATTGTAGAATTATTTATACCTCCATTAGGTAGTCTTAAAATATTTGTTGAAATGGAAATGTGTTCGCTAACTATGTTGGCGTTATTTTCCGGGTTAACCATTATCACAGCCGGCCTCTTGTGGGTAATCATCCATAGATAGATCATCAATAAAATAATTAATAAAATAATTATTCTTAACCATACAGTGTGCGTTTTTCGCTTACTTAAAATTTTTATCGCCAACGTCAATAATTTATTTTATTAAGATTTTATGAACGATCAACATTTCTTATATCCTGGTTATATTATTATTTCCTGATGGAACGTGGTTATCCCATCCTTAATTAATTTTTTATTATAACAGCCCCTGGTGGTTTTTATTATTAGATTTATCTAAAGCAAATACAGGCAAGTAATTTTTTAATTATCAATAGATTTCGATTTATAAATATAAAATAATACGCTTAGCCTTATCCAACCCGGGACAATGTAAATATTATTGAATTCTTTAAAATTAAAAGGTAAAAATTTATTTATCACACTGCAACATGGTATTACATCATTTCTCTAATCATAACCAATCATTTTGTTTCTACTATTTTTGTGTTCATAAGATAGAACATGCCAGAAAACCCCGTGGTTATACAAAAATGGATACGCATTGCCTTTATAAATCTTTTAATTGTTGCATTATTAGGCGTGATAATGCGATACAAGATTGCTTACTATTTGCCTTTAATTGAACAAGAAAATTTTCTGCATGCTCATTCACACTTCGCATTTTCAGGATGGGCAAGCCAGGTATTAATGATATTGCTGTGGGGATTTCTATCTAATTATTTACCCAACGATTCCTTAAAAAAATATAAATGGATTTTATTAGCGAACCTGTTATGCGCTTATGGAATGTTGGCTTCTTTTCTTTGGGATGGGTACGGAATTATGGCAATCTTATTTTCCAATTTATCCATTGCGGTATCTTATTCTTTTGCTATAATTTTTTGGGTTGATCTTAATAAAATTAAAATAAAAATCATAAGCCCATATTGGTTTAAAGCAGCCTTACTCTTTAATGTTCTTTCATCTTTCGGCGCTTTTTTTCTTTCATATATGATAACCAATAAAATTCACCATCCAAACTGGTTTCTTTCAAGCACGTATTATTATTTACATTTTCAATACAACGGATGGTTTTTATTTGCCTGCATGGGTTTATTAAGTGAATATCTTGCATCCATTTTATCTTTTTCATTGCAAAAAATAATTTTCTGGCTATTTGCATTAGCTTGTATTCCTGCTTATTTTTTATCAGCCTTATGGCTTCCTATTCCTCTATGGGTTTATATCGCAGTAGTGCTGGCAGCAGCTGCAGAATTGCTTGGCTGGATACTTTTATTAAAAACAATTATGCAAGATAAAACGGAATTTTTTAAAAATCTTTCCACCCAAACCAAGGGCCTGCTTATTTTATCAGCAACTGCATTAACCATCAAATTACTTTTGCAATTAGGTTCTACTATTCCCTTTTTGAGTAAGCTGGCATTTGGCTTCAGACCAGTGGTTATCGGGTATTTACATCTTATGTTCCTGGGAGTTGTTTCGCTTTTTATTATTGGCTTTTGCAAAATGAATAAATTTATTATCACTGCAAGAGCAGGGAATACAGGTATCATAATTTTTGTATCGGGTATTATCCTGAATGAAATTCTTTTAATGATACAGGGACTTTCTTACATGAATTATATAAGTGTTCCATACATTAATCAACTGTTATTGGGAGCTGCTGCTTGTATGTTTTCAGGAATATTTCTTTTAGTTTTAGAGCTACTAAAAAGAAATCAGGAGTTATACAATTCTCCGAAGTTTATTTTAGATACTGAGTAGTGTTTCCTTATGAGAAAGTTCAATAATCAGCTAAGTAAAAGGCAAAAAATGTCGGAATGTTTGCTCCATAAATCAGGTAGGACAAAGACATTAATTTAGCTGTAAAATTTATTGTATTTATCTCCCATCAATTTAGTACTGTAAAACCTTATTTTTGTTTATATCTCACTAAATTATCGTTATGGATGTTTTTGAAAAATTAATTAAGGATGGTGGCCCTTTGGGAAAACATGTAGAGAGAGCCCATGGTTATTTTGCCTTTCCAAAGTTAGAAGGTGAATTAGGGAGTCGCATGTTTTTTAGAGGGAAAGAAAAAATAGTGTGGAGCCTTAATAATTACCTGGGGCTCGCCAATCATCCTGAGGCAAGAAAAATTGATACTGAAGCTGCTGAAAAATGGGGTATGGGTTATCCTATGGGTGCCCGTATGATGAGTGGCAACAGCACTCTGCATGAGGAGTTAGAAAAAATAGTAGCCAGTTTTATTAACCGTGAAGATGCTATGTTATTAAACTTTGGCTACCAGGGTATAATGAGTTGCATTGATGCTTTAGTTAACCGGCGTGATGTAATTGTGTATGACGCAGAAAGCCATGCATGTATTGTAGATGGAATAAGATTGCACCTCGGCTACAGCTATGCCTATAAACATAATAATATTGAAGATTGTGAAAAACAATTAGAACGGGCTAAAAAAATGGCGGAAAAAAACGGGGGCGGAATTTTAGTTATTACAGAGGGTGTGTTTGGCATGAGTGGTAACCAGGGGAAATTAAAAGAAATTACTGTACTAAAAAAGAAATATGAATTTAGATTATTGATAGATGATGCACATGGTTTTGGCTCAATGGGGCCAACAGGCGGAGGCGCCGATGAAGAACAGGGATGCCAGAACGAGGTTGATCTTTATTTCAGCACTTTTGTGAAAAGCATGGGGAGTATAGGAGCTTTTATTGCCGGACCCAAAAAAGTAATGACATATTTACGCTATAATGTACGTTCGCAGATCTTTGCAAAAAGCCTGCCCATGATAATTGTAGAAGGGATGATTAAAAGAATGGAGATGCTGAAAACAATGCCTGATCTGAAACAAAAATTATGGCATAACGTAAATAAACTTCAAAATGGTTTAAGAGAAAAAGGATTTGACATTGGAACTACTAATAGCCCTGTAACACCTATATACATGAAAGGTGATGTGCCGGAAGCAACAGCAATGGTAATGGACCTTAGGGAAAATTATCATATTTTTTGTTCTATTGTTATTTATCCTGTTATACCAAAGGGAACTATAATTTTCAGGCTTATACCAACTGCTGCCCATACTGACGAGGATATTGAGATAACCTTAAATGCTTTTGAAGAAACTAAAAGGAAGCTGGACGCCGGCGAGTATCTCTCCGAAGATATTCCCGATATGGCTGATGCAGGAAAAGCAATGATTGGTGAAATGTGATCTGGTTTGTTATTTGAATGGCCAGTTTTTTTGCACTTTCGCTTTAATAAGATAGGCAATCAATCCGCTTGTAAGTACCATTAAAAAGTACAGCATAATTTTCCATCCGGTTGAAAGAAAGATAAGTATCCAGATAATAATTGCCAGTATTACGGGCAAAGGATACAATGGTATTCTATAAGGCAGCTGTGCTTTACCATTCCTTTTTCTTAATAGCATTACTCCTATTCCCTGGGCAATAAACTGAACAATTATACGCATGGCTAAAACTCCGTCTATTACATCTTTCATCTTAAACAATAAGCTAAAAGCCAAACCAAATCCTGCAAGAATTAAAAGAGAAACATAAGGAAATTTTTTTGTTGGATGTAGCTTGCTGAATATTTTAAAAAAGGCTCCGTCAACTGCTGCCGCATAAGGCACTCTGGAGTACCCTAACATGACTGCAAACAATGAAGCAAGTGCAACCCATAATATCATTATAGTAGCAACTTTTGCAGCGGTTATTCCATATAATCTTTCAATGAATGTACTTACTACAAAAGTATTTTGACCGCTATCCTGCCAATGTTTTATTTGCTGCCAGGGTATTACGCTTGTTACGCTAATATTCATAGCGAGGTATAAAATGGCAATGCCAATTACTGATATAAACATGCTTCTTGGAATATTCTTTCCGGGATTTATGATCTCGCCGCCTAAATGGCAAACATTATAATAACCCAGGTAACTATATATGCTCTTTACGGAAGCCTGCCCTAATGCAACAGCAAATAAACTGCTCCATTTAAAACCATTATTCATATTCCTCACCGGGCTAAAGAAATTTCCATGCATAATACCAGCGAAAATTATCCATCCTAATGTAAGTACAACACCCATCCATAACAACACGCCAATTTTGCCGATACTATCAATTTTTCTGTATAATAAAAAGGTAACTAAAAGAATAACAAGTGCCGATACGGCTTTTTGCTCCCATACCTGAAGATGAATAAGATAACCCAGGTATTGCGAAAAGCCAATTGCCGCAGAAGCCGCGACCAGCGGGGCCTGAATTATGGTTTGCCATATGTAAAGAAACGACATCATTTTACCAGCGCCGTTTTTATTATAAGCCTCTTTTAAAAAATTATAGCTGCCGCCGGCTAATGGATATGCAGCTCCTAATTCACTCCAAATCATGGCATCAATCATGGAGAGAAAGGCGCCGGCAACCCAGGCATATAAAAACCAGGGGCCATTCATAATGCTTATCACAATTGAAAGTGTAATGAAC
>JBDSAQ010000096.1:0-4191 GCA_039922095.1 Ginsengibacter sp.
TCATGTTATTTCCAAAAGACAGCCAGCTGGTAGCAGTAAAATCAACATTTACCTTTGCAGTATATCTTTCAAATGATTGACCCTTTACAACACCGCCATTATTTAAATAGCCAAAAGAACCATACGCCTTTATCTTATCTGACCCGCCACTTACACTTATGGTGTTGTCTGTAGTTACTGATTGCTCTTTCACCATACCTCTCCAATCAGTGTTTTGAACTTTTGAACCATCCCATGTACCGGAAGCCCATCCCTGGTTGATATTAGCCCAGGCAAAACGATCGGCAGTTGCACTAAAAAGTGATCTGTCAGTATTTATATTTGGTTGGTCTCCTCTTGGATTAGTACTGACACCGGTTGCTGGATTTAAGCCGGCATAATAATAGGCCCAACGCTTGAAAGTAATATAATCACTTGCGTTAAACATTTCCCGGTTATCAACTAAATTTTCTAAAGTAACTGAATGATTAAAGTTCAATGTGACTTTCCCCGATTTACCTTGCTTGGTAGTTATGATAACAACTCCATTAGCGCCACGGGATCCATAAATAGCAGTGGCAGATGCATCTTTCAATACATCTATTGATTCAATATCTCCCGGGTTAATATACTCTATACCCCCTGTAATTAATGGGATGTTATCAACTACGAATAATGGGGAGTTTGATGCAGTCAAAGAACGAACTCCGCGTATATTAATATTTGGAACAGTTCCGGGACGTTCATTAGATGAAATGTCCACCCCGGCAACTTTTCCTTGCATGGCCTGGATCGCATTATCCACCGGTCTTGAACGGATATCTTTCTGGTTGATACCAGCAACAGAACCAGTTACATCTTTCCTTTTAACAGTTGCGTAGCCTACCACCACAACATCAGTTAAGTTTTCGTTTACTGACTTTAGTGTTACTAATAACTGCGCTTTATTGTTTACAGCAAGTTCCAGTTCTTCGTGCCCTACAAAACTGATAACCAGTTTTGCTTTACTTGATGAAACATTTAACTGAAATGTTCCACCCTGAATAGTAACAGTCGATTTTTGTGTACCCTTTTCCGAAACAGTAGCGCCTTCCAGCGGTTTACCATCGGCATCCATAACAGTACCGCTTACAGAAAAATTTTGTGCCATTACTGAAAAAGAGGAAAGCAAAAAGACGAGGAGGATGTAAAATCTATTTACAAACAATTGATTGTTCATATAGCATTTAAGTTTTGATTGAAGATGAATCGCCCGCTAAAAATATCAACTCTTGCATGGCTGGGCATCCTGTACTATGCTGCCTGTAAATTTTTTATTGCCCATGTAAGATACTTAGGCTTTGCTCAGTATTGAGTGGGTGATGGTACGAAATTTATTTAACACAAGCTTGATGATTGGAGCAGAAGAAACAAAAGAATGCTTGCTTGTATCCAACCAGGCAGCCCAGGTACGTTAGAAAATAATTATTATATAAGTAGTTTGTTTTGTTCCCCGGTTTGAATTCATTTAATCCTTTCTCATGTTAAATATAAAGAAAAATATTATAGTTTTGAATGGAACGAATTTATTGGGAACTGACGCATCTTTTACAAAGGAAATTTTTTAATAATTAATGTATGTCAACTCAAAAAAACATTGACCGTCGAACTTTTGTAAAAAAAAGTTTGAAGGCCGGAGCAATAGGCTCATTTGCGCTCACAGGATTTCCTACAATTGTTCCGGCATCTGTTTTTGGGAAAAATGCTCCTAGTAAAAAAATTAATATCGGGGCTATTGGCGTGGGCAGAATTTCCAGAGAACATGATATAGCCGAAACCATTAAATATGATAAAGCAAAGATCATAGCTGTTTGTGATGTAGATAGCAAGAGATTAACAGAGGGAAAAAAGTATGTGAATGATTATTATTCTAAAAAATTAGGCGCTGCTTATGATGGCGTTACCATGTATAATGATCACAGAGAATTATTATTAAATAAAGATATAGATGCAGTATTAATAAGCACCCCAGATCACTCACATGCCTTTTTAGGTATACATGCAGTGGAAGCAGGAAAAGATGTTTATTTACAAAAACCAGCATCATTAACCATTGCAGAAGGAAGAGCATTAAGCAATGCAGTTCACTATACCGGAAGAATTTTACAAATAGGCAGCCAGCAAAGATCTTCAACACAATTTAGATATGCTGCCGAATTAGTACGCAATGGCAGGATTGGTGATTTGAAAACAGTATATATTGGATTACCGGGGGATCCATCCGGAAATGAAGAACCTGAAATGCCCATACCCAAAAACTTAAATTATGATGCATGGTTAGGATCCACTCCTTATGTTTATTATACAGAGAAAAGAGTGCATCCACAAAATGATTACAGCAGACCAGGATGGTTACGTATGGAACAATTTGGCGCCGGCATGATAACCGGATGGGGTGCTCATCATGTTGATTGTGCGCATTGGGCAATGGATACCGAATATACAGGTCCAATTGAGGTTTCGGGGCAGGCAACTTTTCCCCAAAGTGGTTTATGGGATGTTCATGGTCTGTTTAAAACAGAAGGAATTTATGCAAATGGAGTTAAGATGATTATTAGTAATGAAATACCTAACGGGATAAAATTTGAAGGAACTAAGGGATGGATTTTTGTTACCCGTGGCGATTATCGTGCAAGTGCAAGCGATCCTGTTCAAAATACAACCAATACAAAAGCATTAACAGCAAGCGACGACAAGATCATTACATCGGTGATTGGTGAAAACGAGATTCAGTTATATAAAAGTAGTGAACAACATGGCAACTGGTTAGACTGTATTCAAAGCAAATTACAACCGATCTCCCCGGTTGAAGTTGGCCATCGTTCCTGTTCAACTTGTTTAATACATCATATTGCAATGAAATTAAAACGAAAGGTTTATTGGGATCCGATGAATGAACGGTTTATTAATGATGATGCTGCAAATAGCATGTTAAACCGACCTCATCGGTTCCCTTATCAAATAAAAGGATTAGAATAGTTTTTATCCCGATCAAAAATTATTTCTACTTAAATAAAATGTTCAACCATTAAAACGAAAACCATGAAGCAATCCAATTCAGATCGTCGTGAATTTCTAAAAAATGCTTCCCTGTTATCGGGAATGTATTTATTATCGGGATTTCAAAATAAGGTCAAATCAGAAATCATCATTCAAAAAAATACAAAACCAATAATTGCCAACAGAATAAAATTTGCAGTTATTAATATTGATCACCCTCATATTTTTGGAATGACAGATGCCATAAAAAGAGGAGGAGGCGAATTGGTGGCTTTATATGCAAAGCAGCCCGATCTGGCTGCTGCATTTTTGAAATCCTATCCGGAAGCAAGACTGGCAAAAAGCGAAGATGAAATTTTAGAAGACACTTCTATTCATTTAGTATTAAGTTCGGGCATTCCCGATGAAAGAGCTCCATTGGGTATTCGTGTAATGAAACATGGCAAAGATTATTTAACTGATAAACCTGGTATTATTAGTTTAGAACAATTGGCTGTTGTTAAAAAAGTTCAACAACAAACAAAACGAATTTACTCTATCATGTATAGTGAGCGTTTTGAAAATAAAGCCACAGAAAAAGCAAGTAAGTTAGTTTCGTTGGGTGCTATTGGGCAGGTGATTCAAACAGTAAATTTAGCACCTCACAGAATTAATAATGGTATTGGTAAAACCGGATTAGCAGTTAGACCTGATTGGTTTTGGGATAAGAAGAGATATGGCGGAATTCTCACAGATATAGGGTCTCATCAATTTGATCAATATTTACATTTTACAAGTTCTACCGAAGCAGACGTATTAATGTCCCAGGTGGGAAATGTTCATCATCCTGACAAACCTTTATTCGAAGATTTTGGAGATGTAATGTTAAGCGGAAATGGAGGAACCGGTTATATACGGGTTGACTGGTTTACGCCGGATGGTTTAGATACATGGGGCGATGGCAGATTAACAATTTTAGGAACCGATGGCTTTATTGAAGTAAGAAAAAATACAGATATCGCTTCAGGACTTAAAGGCGGAAACCATCTATATATGGCAAACAAAAAAGAGATGACTCACATTGATTGTAATAACGAAGAACTACCTTTCGGTCCGTTATTAGTGGATGATGTTTTAAACAGAACCGAAACTGCTATGTCCCAAAAGCATTGTTTTCTGGCTACCGAATTAGCA